>CAKSDT010000035.1 GCA_934446135.1 uncultured Clostridia bacterium | reverse complement strand
GCGTACGCTTGTTCCGACGCTCGAGAGGTGAGATTTGTTCAAAATTTGGTGACATTTTATAAAAAACAACCCGTTACATCTATAACGGGTTGTTTCATTAAGTTCTTTTCTATAAATTATTTTGTCACCAAATGGTCTGGAGCATAATTTACAAGTCTTCTTCGTCTTCGTGCTCGGCGGGCGCTATTGACACTATCTTTTCTTCCTCGTCCGACATCCTCATAAGCATAACACCCTGAGTTGCTCTTCCCATCTTGCTTATGCCCGAAACGGCAGTCCTTATCACAGTGCCTTTTGAAGTAATCATCAGGACATCCTGGTCGGCATTTACACATTCGCCGCCTGCCACAAGTCCCGATTTTTCGGTGATTTTGTAGGTTTTAATGCCCTTTCCGGCACGGGACTGAACTTTGTATTCAGAAATGTTTGAAAGTTTTCCGAGTCCGTTTTCGGTGATAACAAGTAAGTCCGCATCACCCGAAACAATGGCAGAACCTACCACATAATCGCCCTCTGCAAGGTCGATTGCACGGACGCCGTGAGCAGTTCTTCCCATCGGCCTTACATCAGTTTCTTTAAATCTTATTGATTTTCCGTTTCTTGTTATAACAAATACTTCGCTCTCACCTGTTGTAAGTTTAACATTTATGAGTTCGTCATCTTCGTTAAGAGAAATTGCGTTAAGACCGCCTTTTCTGTTGGTGTTGTACTCGTCTGTAGCAGTCTTTTTGATAAGACCTTTTTTGGTAACCATTGTAAGAAATGTATCGGGAGTAAATTCTTTTAAAGGAATTACTGCAGATACTTTTTCATCTTTTTCAAGCTGAAGAAGATTTACAATAGCACTTCCCTTTGCGTGCCTTGAACCTTCGGGAATCTGATAGCATTTTAATTTGTGCAGTCTTCCGAAAGTCGTAAAGAATAAGACATAATCGTGGGTTGAACAGGTAAATATCTTTTCAACAAAGTCTTCTTCCCTTGTCGAAAGTCCCGAAACTCCCCTTCCGCCCCTTCTTTGGCTTCTGTATGTGTCGGTTGTAAGTCTTTTAACATATCCGAAATGGGTAAGAGTTACAACAACATCTTCTTCTGCAATGAGGTCTTCAAAATCAACATCGTCGATTGCAGCCTCGATTGAAGTTCTTCTGTCATCGCCGTATTTGTCGGCAATTTCTTTGATTTCTGTTTTGATAAGTTCCAAAAGTTTGTTTCTGTCTGACAAAATTTCTTTGTATTCGTCAGTTTTAGCCTTTAATGCTTCATATTCTTCATTAATCTTCTCGCCGTTTAACTTTTGTAACTGAATAAGACGCATATCCAAAACACTTTGTGCCTGAATATCAGAAAATCCGAATCTTTCGATAAGTCTTTCTTTTGCATTGTCGTAAGAATTTCTTATAATGCTTATAACTTCGTCAATATTTGCAATGGCAATTCTTAAACCCTCTAAAATGTGCATTCTTGCCAACGCTTTGTTAAGGTCGAACTTTGTTCTTCTTGTAACGATTTCTTCCTGGAAATTGATATAACTGTCAAGTATTGACTTTAAGTTCATAACTTTAGGTCTGCCGTCTTCAATCGCAAGCATATTGATTGAAAAACTGTCCTGAAGCCTTGTAAACTTGAATAAATGGTTCAAAACAACCTGCGGATTTGCATCCCTTTTAAGGTCTATAAGTATTTTAATGCCGTGTCTTTGCGAAGATAAGTCCCTTATGTCCGAAATTCCTTCAACTCTCTTGTCTTTTACAAGGTCTGCAATAGATTTAACCAAAACAGACTTGTTTACCTGATACGGAATTTCTGTTACTACTATAGAATATCTGTCGTTTGCACTTTCAATAATTTCAGTCTTTGAACGGATAACAATTCTTCCTCTTCCCGTTTCATAAGCCTGCCTTATGCCGCTTCTTCCCATAATTTCGGCACCGGTCGGAAAATCAGGACCTTTAACATATTCCATAAGTTCGTCAACAGTGATGTCGGGGTTGTCAATCTGTGCAATGGCAGCATTTATAACTTCCCTTAAATTGTGCGACGGAATGTTTGTTGCCATACCAACCGCAATGCCCGAACAGCCGTTTACAAGCAAAACAGGCACTCTTGTAGGAAGTACAACAGGTTCTTTTCTCTTTTCATCAAAGTTAGGAACAAAATCAACTGTGTCTTTGTCAATATCCGATAAAAGTTCGTTTGAAATTTTGCTCATTCTGGCTTCTGTGTAACGGTAAGCAGCCGGCGGGTCGCCGTCTATCGAACCGAAGTTGCCGTGACCTTCAACCAAAGGATATCTTAACGAAAAATCCTGTGCCATTCTTACCAAAGCGTCATAAGCCGAAGCGTCACCGTGAGGGTGATACCTACCTATAACATTACCTACTGTGGTAGCAGATTTAAAGAAAGGCTTGTCAGAAGTCAGATGTTCTTCATACATAGCATAAAGAATTCTTCTGTGAACAGGCTTTAAACCGTCCCTTACATCAGGCAGGGCTCTGCTTATAATAACCGACATAGAATAGTCGATAAAAGCCTCTTTCATTCTTTTTTCTATATCAACATCAACAATAGTCTGATTTTCAAGATTTTCCAGAAAATTGCTGTCGTGAAATTCTTTGTCGTTTTTAATCATATTCTTCACATCCGTTATCAATTAATTGTTCCACATAGAACATTTCATATTTTTAAATCAAATTGTTCCACATAGAACATTTTAAACATCAAGATTTACCGCAAACTGTGCGTTTTCTTCTATAAATTTCTTTCTGGGTTCAACTTCGTCACCCATCAGTGTTGTAAATATTTCGTCTGCAGATATTGCGTCTTCCAATGTAACCCTTAAAAGTATTCTGTTTTTGGGGTTCATTGTGGTTTCCCAAAGTTCGTGAGGGTCCATTTCACCAAGACCTTTGTACCTTGCAATGTCAACTTTCACAGACGGGTCCCCGTTTTTGAATTCTTCGCTTATGCGGTCCCTTTCCTCGTCAGAATATGCAACCTGTGATTTTTTGCCTCTCGATAATTTGTAAAGCGGCGGTTTTGCCAGATAAATATGTCCTTCTTCAATCAATTTCGGCATAAATCTGTAGAAAAATGTGAGCAAAAGGGTCTGAATGTGTGCTCCGTCAACATCGGCATCGGCCATAATGATGATTTTTCCGTATCTTAACTTTGTTATGTCAAATTCTGTGCCTATTCCTGCACCCAACGCAGTTATAACAGGCAAAAGTTTTTCGTTTGAATAAACTTTGTCAACCCTTGCTTTTTCAACATTAAGCATTTTTCCCCATAACGGAAGAATTGCCTGATAGTTTGAATCTCTGCCGCCTTTTGCAGAACCTCCCGCAGAGTCACCCTCGACTATATAAACTTCTGTCTTTGACGGGTCTTTTTCGTGGCAGTCGGCGAGTTTTTCGGGCATTGAGTTGCTTTCAAGCGGAGATTTTCTTCTTGTTGCCTCTCTTGCTTTTCTCGCTGCCTCTCTTGCTCTTGACGCAGAAATGCTCTTTTCAACAATGAGTCTTGCAATCTGCGGATTTTCCTCCAAAAACGCACCCAACTTTTCATTCATAACCTGCGTTACAAAAGAACGCATTTCGCTGTTTCCGAGTTTTGTTTTGGTCTGACCTTCAAATTCAGCCTCCTGAAGTTTAACCGAAACTACTGCCGAAAGTCCTTCTCTTGTATCTTCGCCCGTAAGTTTTTCATCGTCTTTTAAAACTTTATTCTTTCTTCCCCAGTCGTTTAATAAGCGGAGAAGCGAATTTTTAAATCCAACTTCGTGAGTTCCGCCCTCAATCGTGTTGATGTTGTTTGCAAATGTCATTATCTTTTCCTGATAATCGGTATTGTACTGCATTGCAATCTCAACCGTTGCGGTCTCTCTTTCAGCGGAAATATAAATAATTTCCGGATTTAAAACAACTTTGTTTTTATTTAAATATTCAACAAACGATTTAATTCCGCCCTCATAATAAAGTTCTTTAACCTGTTCCTGGTCTTTTCTTTTGTCCTCAAGCGTAATTTTTATTCCGCCGTTTAAAAATGCCTGCTCGCGAAGTCTTTTCAAAAGCGTTGAATAGTCAAAAACAACGGTTTCAAAAATTTCAGCGTCGGGTTTAAACCAAACGGTTGTGCCTTTTTCATCGGTTTTGCCCGTAACGGTGAGGTTCTTTGTCTTGTTTCCTCTTTCAAATTCCATTTCATAAACATTTTTGCCGTCTTTAACCCAAACTTTTAAACTTTCGGATAATGCGTTAACAACAGACGCACCGACGCCGTGAAGTCCGCCCGACACCTTGTATCCGCCGTCACCGCCGAACTTGCCTCCTGCGTGCAAAATAGTAAAAACAACTTCGACAGCCGGGAGTCCCGTCTTGTGCTGAACTCCGACGGGAATACCTCTTCCGTCATCTTTAACGGTAATGGAATTATCCTCGTTTATCGAAACATAAATGTTTTTGCAGTATCCTGCCAATGCTTCGTCAATAGCATTGTCCACGATTTCGTAAACCAAGTGATGAAGTCCTCTTTCGGAAGTGGAACCTATATACATACCCGGTCTTTTTCTAACCGCCTCAAGTCCCTCAAGCACCTGAATATCATCACTGTTATAATGTTCAGCAGCCATATTTTCACCTTTGCCTTTCTATTTTAAAAGTTAATCTTTTATAATCTTTGCATTATCAATATGGATAAGAAAAGTGTCCTTTCTTCTTGAAAAACTTCCCTTATCTGTTGCGGTAATAATAACTTGTTTGTCTTTAATACCGTTTAAAATGTATTTTCTTCTGTCCTTGTCAAGTTCTGACAAAACATCGTCTAATATAAGAACCGGGTATTCGCCCGTGATATTTTTAATGTAATCGGCCTGAATAAGTTTCATAATCAAAATAACAGTTCTTTGCTGCCCCTGTGAGGCAAATTCTTTTACTTTGTTGCCGTTTATTTTAAATGAAACATCTTCCCTGTGAGGACCGAAAACAGAAACTCTTTCATAAATGTCCCTTTTTCTGTTTTTCTCCAAATTTTTTCTTATTTCCTCAGTCATTTTGTTAATGTTTGTGCTGGGTCTTATGCAGGAGTCGTACCTTATTTCAAATTTATCCAAAGTAAGAGTTATTTCCCTGTGAAAATCCTGGCAGACAGACAAAGCATAATCATAAAACTTTTTTCTGAAAAATATGATATGTGCAGCGTTTTCAGCCAGTAAATCGTCATAAATATCAAGCATACCGCTGTAACTTTCAGGGTCTTCTTTCAAAATCTTGTTTTTGAGTTTTAATACTTTCTGATATTCAACAAGCCTTAAAAAATAACTGGGTTTAACCTGAGAAATCGCAATATCTGTAAATCTCCGCCTTTCGGACGGCCCGTTTTTTATGATGGTAAAATCCTCGGGAGAAAACATAACTGCGTTGAATTTTCCAATAAGTTCGGAATTTTTGGTGCACCTTATGTCGTTTAAAAAAATTTCTCTTTTTCTGTCTCGGAAAAGATTGAATTTCCCCTTGTATTCCCTGTTAAAATCAGAAAATACCATTTCCGAAACAGCAAAATCCGAATCGTATTTTATAAGTTCCCTGTCTTTTAAAACCCTGTGGCTTTTTGCAACGGCAAACATATAAACCGCCTCGGCAATATTGGTCTTTCCCTGTCCGTTTTTGCCGTAAATCAAATTAACTCCGGGTGAAAAATCAAGGTCTAAACTCTCATAATTTCTGAAATTTGTAAGTTTGAGATTTTTAACAAGCATTAATCCAAAAAACCGCCTTTTCTTATGCTCTTTAATATAGTCGTAACAGATATGTTTGAAAGATAAACAATTTCCTCATCTTTTTCTTTTGAACATACAACAATAAAACTCCTCGGGAAAGAATTTTTGCAGGAATTTATAACATTTCCGTTTTTTTCGGCACGAAGTAAGTATTCTCCGCCCCTTTTTGTCGATGTAATGTTGTCGGTATCAAAAACCGCAATTATGTCATTTTCGTCCAAAACAATATCGTTTCCTAAATTCAAATAACTCATTTTTTAAGCCTTACCGGGAGAATAATGTATAAATAACGGTCGCCCTCCAAGGGAGTTATAACCATAGGCGATAAAGGAGTTGCAAATTCAAGATAAGCCTCATCGTCATCACACGCCGAAAGTGCGTCCAAAAGATACTGATTTGTAAAACCGATTTCTAAATTTTCACCGTAAAGTTTTTCAATAGGTGCTTCATCGTGCACTTTTCCGGTAACAGTTGTGCAGTCAATAACAATTTTATCTTCCAAAATATTAATTTTAACAGGGCTTTTAACAGTTTCTGTGTATATAATAGGAGAAACTCTTTCAAAAGTGCCTTTCATTTTCCTTATGTTTGCTTTAAGTTTCATAGGACTTTCAACAGAAATTATCTTGTTGTAATCAACATACTGACCGTGTATCGTCCTCGAAAAAATCTTGCAGTTGTCAAATTCAAACATAATATATTTGCCGGACGGGTAAATGTCAATGTTTCCTTCATCTCCCACAATCTTTAAAAGTTCGTTTAATGTGTTGAAAGGAAGAATAAAATCGTCAACAGGTTCAAAAGAAACAAGTTTCTCTTTTCTCATTGCAAGACGGTGTCCGTCAAGGGCAACAACAGTTAAAACTCCGTCAGGGCCTACTTTGAAAAGTTCGCCGGTAAGAACCTGCCTGAAATCTGTTTTAGAAGCAGCAAAATAAGTCTGCCTTATCATCTGTTTTAAAACAAGACAGCCTATAGTAATCTTTCTGCCCAACTCAAAATCGGCAGTGTTTGGAAATTCCAACGGGTCAAGACCCGAAATTTCAAAAACAGAAAGACCCGATGTGATTTTAACATTCATTTTATCTCCGGCTTCAAACAAAACTTCTTCTCCGCCTGTTTTTCTTATAATATCAGAAAACATTCTTGCGTTTAATACAATTCTTCCGGTTGAAATAACTTCTGCGTCAAAATAAGCCTCTATAGCAATTTCCAAATCGTTTCCCGTTATAATAACGCCGTTTCTTAAAATATCAATAAGCATACCTTCCATAACAGGAATTGAAGATTTTGCAATAACTGCTTTTTCCGCTTTCTGTATTGCAGAAAGAATATCTGCTCTCTTACATTTAAATTTCATCTTACTTCTTCCTCCCAAAGTTTAAAAACCCGAAAACAAATATATATATGTATTTAATATACAGTACTTAGTATCAGTAATACCGCTTAAAGTGTTGATAACTTGATTTTTTGCCTTTGCAGAGCCAAAAACACTGTTTATAAAAACGGTTAAAACTTTAATTAAATATTTAATAACTTATAACTTATAAAATTTATCCCTGTAAGTGTTAATAACTTTATGGATAAGCCTCTTAAACGGCTTAAAACCTTATATAAATCCATTTTCCAAATTATGACAAATACCGATATAAAGCCATTTAGGTTATCCTCTTATCAACACTAAATTATAGACTTTTTAACATCTTCCACGGTTGCACGGATTTCTTCGTCATACTTTATGTCGTGGCTGATTTTGTTTATGGCATAAACAACAGTCGAACGGTCGCGGTTTAATTCCCTTCCTATTGAAGAAGAATTGGAACCCTTTACAAATGTGCATAAATACATGCAAATCTGCCTGATGTTTGCGATTTCTTTTCTTCTGCTGTCGCCCAAAAGTTCTTCCTTTGAAATATGAAAATAACTCGTAACGGCATTAATAACCATACCGAAAGTAATTTTGTTGTTTTCATCCGACACAACAAAATCATTCAAAACTTTTCCCACGGTTTCTTCGTCAAGTTCGCCCTGATTTAAAGATTTGTAAGCCGAAATCTTAAGCAAAGCACCTTCAAGTTTTCTTACATTGGATTTTATGTTGTCGGCAATGTAACTGTAAACATCATCAGAAAACGAAATTCCCATAGAACTTGCCTTGGATTTTAAAATTGCAATCCTTGTTTCAAAATCGGGCGGCGTAATGTCGCACAAAAGACCTGCCTCAAAACGGCTCTTGATTCTTTCTTCTATATTTATCTCTTTAGGCGGTCTGTCCGACGCTAAAACAATCTGCTTTCCGTTTTCATAAAGTTCGTTAAATGTGTGGAAAAATTCTTCAATCGTAGATTCTTTTCCGGCAATAAACTGAATATCGTCAATAATCAAAATATCCGCACTTCTGTATTTGTCACGGAATTTTAAAGTAGTTTTGTTGCTGAGCGACGCAATAAATTCGTTCGTGTATTTTTCGGATGACACAAACAAAACCCTCGCACCCGGACTGTTCTGCTTAACAAAATTTCCGATAGCGTGGCAAAGATGAGTCTTTCCCAGCCCCGGACCGCCGTACAAAAACAAAGGATTGTAATGATTGTTCTGTCCTCCCGGCGACTCTGCAACAGACAGGGCATAGGCATGTGCAAATCTGTTTGAATTTCCTACAATAAAATTGTCAAATGTGTATTTTGAATTCAAAAGTCCCGAATCGTCCTTGACAATTCTGTGAAGGTCGCCTTTAAATTCGGGGTCCTCCTCGGGCGGCTCGGTATCTCCCCTTAAAAGAACAACGATTTTGTATTCTTTTCTTGTTCTCTGATAAATCGCGTCCTCAATAAGGTCTTTGTATCTTTCTTCTATCGAATTTTTGGCAATAGAATTGGGAACCCATAAAAACACAACGGTTCTGCCGAATTTTGCCTTTTCTATAGCCGTAATCCAGGTGTTGTACTGAACTTCAAGAATTCTTCCCGAATTTTTAATATATTCTTTTATATCTTTTAAAATAAGGTCGTCCTGTGTCATTTAAAAACCGCCTTTAATCTATGTAAAATAAAAAACAAACTTTCACACATAAATTATAACACAAATAAAGAAACTTTTCAACTTAATTTTAAAAATAAAATAAAAAACACCGCCTGTTTTTAATTTTAGACAGTGTTTTGAGTAGACTATTGATAAATATTAAAATTTAAAATAAGGGTAAATTTTATTTGTATTCAACAAAATTGACCAAATTGCCCTCGATAGCGTCGTAATAATAAATTCCGTCTTTTGCGGAAATTCTGTAAATCGGTATTCCGGTGAGGTTTGTGTAAATGTCAGACCCTTCCGAAACATAATAACCCGTTTCAACCTTTGAAATGTGATTGTCTTTGTTGTCCCTTGCAAAAAGAATAAGAATTTCTGCCGGAGATTTCATCTGCCCGGCTTTTAAAATTCCGTTAATCTGAAAATATCTGCCCGAAACTTTGTAAATTCCGTCCGGTTTAATAAGGACTTTTAAATCGGTGTCGTAAATTTTGTAACTGTTGTAATAATGAATGTATGAAACTTCGCTGTAATCGCCTTTTAATACAGAACCGTTCCATTTTATGCAGTCGGTGTTAAGCCCGTAAGATGTCGCGAAAATTTTAAGAACATCTCCTGCCGCCCTGGCAGAATCGGTGGTTTTTCCGAAACCTTTGCCTTTGTATTTGGGAATGTAAGTGAATTCGCCGCCGTTTATGTAAAGTTTTCCGTTTACTCCGTTGTATGAATTGTTAAATCCCACAGAAGAACCGGTTAATAAATGTGCAAATTCACTTTTGGACGCAATTGGATTTTTAAGGTCAATATAATACATTTTAGTGTAATTTTTCTTGATTCCCTTTTTGTCTACAGTTATGTTTTTATCTGCCATCATCTTAATTGCAACCTCAATATCGGCGTCGGTAACCATTTTTGCGTCGGCATCGTAATAGTAAATAAGATATGTAAGTATAATGAGGGTAGAAAGAAAAACATATATAAAAATGTTTTTTACTTTTTCAAAATTCATTTAGTATTAACCCCTTTTAATGTAATAAGGAAGACCGTCTTTAAAAATAACTTCTTTTTCTCCTTGAATAAGCGGTTTTAAATAATCTGTCATTACTTGTGTAACGCCGTTTTTTTCGCGGTTTATATAACTAACGGGAACAGTTTTTTCCTTGTTTGCAATATTTGAAATGTCATATAAAGAAAACTCGGTTTTGTAAGGACTGTCCGAAATTCTCCTAATAATAACCATTTTTCCGCTTTGTCCCGAAACAGCCGAGGAAAAAGCAAATTTTCCGCATTCAACGCTCTCTTTTATGTCTGTTCCCGAAGAAATGTGCGAAGCCGCCCTCTGACATACATTAAGTTCAATGCCTCTTGCCTTGAAACCTAATTTTTCCCTTACTAAAATTTCAAGTGCTTTTGCCGTTCCGCTTAAGTATTTGTGCCCGAATGTGTCTGTTTCGCCCGATGAAAGTTTTTCGCATACATATGAACCGTCACTGTATTTAATGCCTTCCGAGACGCATACAACAACATTTTTGTCACGCTCTGAAATTTTTTTGACCGAATTTAAAAATTCTTCATCGTCAAAAGGAACTTCGGGAAGATAAATAAGTTGAGGCATTCCGCCGTCCGATTCTTTTGCAAGTGCCGCCGAAGCCGTAAGCCAGCCGGCATTTCTTCCCATTATTTCAACAATAGTAACGGAATTTAAGTCGTAAACCGCAGAATCGTAACAAATTTCTTTAACCGTAGAGGCAATGTACTTTGCCGCACTTCCGAATCCCGGAGTGTGGTCTGTTACCGCAAGGTCGTTGTCAATGGTTTTGGGAACTCCTATGATTTTAACATCTGAATTAATCTTTTTTGCATATTCCGAAAGTTTTAAAACAGTGTCCATAGAATCGTTTCCGCCTATGTAGAAAAAATATCCTATGTCATACTTCTCAAAAACTTCAAAAATCTTTTTGAATTCTTCCTCAGTCTTTAATTTTTTTCTGCACGAACCTAAAAAAGACGCCGGAGTCTGAATTAAAAGATTAAGTTGTTCTCTTTCTTTAAATCTTTCCGAAAGATTTATGATGTTTTCGCTTAATATGCCGTCTATGCCGTTTACGCAGCCTAAAACTTCGCCTGTTCTGTCCGAATTTAAAGAGGACTCAATTATTCCTGCAAGAGTGGCATTAATAGCAGCCGTCGGACCTCCCGACTGACCGATTATACAATTTTTCATTATTTTTATCCTTTCAGTTGAAATTTTGATTTCAATGTGATATACTCATTTTATATTAAAAACGGTAAAATTACAAGTCTTTTGATAAAATAGGAGGTAAAGAAAGTGTTAAGAATTACAAATATAGGCGGTTTCGGTAACAAAATCAGAATTTCAAACGGTGTTGTTGAACTCGATTTCTCAACATCATTCGGCCCGAGAATTTTAAGATACGCTTTGGCGGGCGGTAAAAATTTCTTCTATGAAGATGTTGACGATTTGGGTAAATCCGAAGATAAACTTATCGAAAATTTCGGAGAAGGTGCAACTTGGCATAACTATGGCGGACATAGACTCTGGCAGGCTCCCGAACTTCTTCCCCGTACATATCTTCCGGATAATGATGAAATTAAATACGAACTTACCGATACAGGCGTGATTTTGTATCAGAAAGCCTTTGATTACACAAAAACAGTTGCAAAAATCGAAATAGTGATGAGCAAGGATAAACCTGATGTAAAAGTAATCCATACTGTTAAAAATTTAAGTCCCTGGGAAGTCACATTCTCACCCTGGACAATCTCTGTTATGGCAAGAGATGTAATCGAAGCAGTTCCCGTAAATAAAAGAGATACCGGACTTTTGCATAATCAGGGCATAACGGTTTGGCCTTATACAAAGTTAAATGACCCGAGAGTGTATTTCGGAAACGAATATATAACTTTAAGACAGGATTCTTCTGTAGAAGGTAAATTCAAATTGGGCTTTACAAACGAAAACGGCTTTGCTGCAGTATTTAACGGCGAAGCAGCATTTGTAAAAACATTCGATTACCATAAGGACGCAAATTATCCCGATACCGGTATGAACTTTGAAACCTATACAGACCCGGTAATCTTGGAATGTGAATCACTCGGAAGATTGCAGACATTAAAAGAGGGCGAAGAATTAACCCATACAGAAAATTGGACAATAATCCCGAATGTAACAATAAAAGACCAAAAAGACGAAGAAACAATATCAAAAGTCCTCAGCCACTTAAGAAAAGATAAATAAAAACCCAATTTGTACGGGACTGCATTAAATAAGGTTAACATACCATTTATACGGAATTTCGTTAAACAAAATAAACATTCTGCTAAAGCCACGCGTTACTGCGTGGTTTTAGTTATAAAAAATGGGTATAAAAAAGAAAGTATATAAAAAATAGAGCACAAAAAAAGAGTATAAAAAATAATATATAAAAAATAATATATAAAAAAAGAGTATAAAAAGCCGCGGCTTTTTATACTCTTTCGTCTTATTTTATTACCTGATTATTTGTTGAGTGCTTCTGATACTGCAACTGCAACTGCAACTGTCATACCAACCATCGGGTTGTTGCCGGCACCGATAAGTCCCATCATTTCAACATGAGCCGGAACTGATGACGAACCTGCAAACTGTGCGTCTGAGTGCATTCTTCCCATTGTATCTGTCATGCCGTATGAAGCAGGGCCTGCTGCCATATTATCGGGGTGAAGAGTTCTTCCCGTACCGCCGCCGGATGCAACTGAGAAATATTTTTTACCCTGTTCGATACATTCTTTTTTATATGTACCTGCGACCGGATGCTGGAATCTTGTAGGATTGGTTGAGTTACCTGTAATTGAAACATCAACGCCTTCAAGGTGCATAATTGCAACGCCTTCACGGACATCGTCTGCACCGTAGCAGCGTACTTTTGCTCTTTCGCCTTTTGAATATGCTGTTTCTTTTACGATATTTACTTTGCCTGTATAATAATCAAACTGAGTCTGAACATATGTAAAACCGTTGATTCTTGAAATTATCTGAGCGGCGTCTTTTCCGAGTCCGTTTAAGATAACTCTCAAATCTTCTTTTCTTGCTTTGTTTGCACTTCTTGCAAGACCGATTGCACCTTCAGCGGCTGCGAATGATTCGTGACCTGCGAGGAAGGCAAAACATTTTGTATCTTCTCTTAAAAGCATTGCACCGAGGTTACCGTGGCCGAGACCTACTTTTCTGTCATCAGCAACAGAACCGGGGATACAAAAAGACTGAAGTCCGAGACCGATTTTTTCTGCAGCATCAGCGGCATTTTTGCAATTTTCTTTAATTGCTATCGCAGCACCTACAATGTATGCCCAACAGGCATTTTCAAAGCAGATAGGCTGAATTCCTTTAACAATATTATAAGCGTCAACGCCTTTTTCGTCACAGATTTGTTTTGCTTCTTCAATAGAAGAAATTCCGTGCTTTTTAAGTTCAGCGTTGATTTGTTCTATTCTTCTTTCATAACTTTCAAATAAAGCCATTATTAATTACCTCCCCTTAAATTATTCGTGTCTTGGGTCTATAAGTTTTGCAGCATCGTCAACACGGCCGTACTGTCCGCTTGCTTTTTCAAGTGCCTCATTAGCGTCCATACCTTTTGTGATGTTTTCCATCATCTTGCCGAGGTGAACGAATTTATAACCGATAATCTGACCTTCTTCGTCAACTGCAACTTTTGTTATGTATCCTTCTGCAAGTTCCAAATATCTCGGACCTTTTGCAAGCGTTGCATAAGTTGTACCAACCTGTGAACGGAGTCCTTTTCCGAGATCTTCAAGACCGGCACCGATAGGAAGACCGTCTTCCGAGAAAGCCGTCTGGGTTCTGCCGTAAACTATCTGAAGAAAAAGTTCACGCATTGCAGTATTGATAGCGTCGCAAACAAGGTCTGTGTTAAGTGCTTCAAGAATTGTTTTTCCAACCAGAATTTCAGAAGCCATAGCAGCCGAATGGGTCATACCCGAACAGCCTATGGTTTCAACAAGTGCTTCCTGGATAACGCCGTCTTTAACATTTAATGTAAGTTTGCAGGCACCCTGCTGAGGAGCACACCAGCCAACACCGTGCGTTAAGCCCGAAATGTCTTTAATTTCTTTTGCCTGAGTCCATTTTCCTTCCTGAGGAATGGGAGCCGGACCGTGATATGCACCCTTAACGAGAGGACACATATTTTCTACTTCTACTGAGTATTTCATAGATTCTACCTCCTACAGATTGATAAAAAGTACTGAATTTTAACCTGTTATTTATCCTTAAAATTTTATCATATTTTGTGTTGTTTGTCAACAATGAAGATATATTGACAAAGAGTGTTAAAAATGGTAGAATAATTCTATTACAGACTTAAAGAGGTGTATTTATGAAAAATTCGGAAAAAACAATGGAGAAAATTGTTGCCCTTTGCAAAAACAGAGGTTTTGTTTACCCCGGTTCCGAAATATACGGCGGTCTTTCAAACACTTGGGATTACGGCCCTTTGGGTGTTGAATTCAAAAACAATGTAAAAAAAGCATGGTGGAAGAAATTTATTCAGGAAAGTCCTTACAATGTAGGGCTTGACGCCGCAATTTTGATGAATCCCGAAACTTGGGTTGCATCGGGCCATGTCGGCGGTTTTTCAGATCCTTTGATGGACTGCAAAGACTGCAAAGCAAGACACAGAGCCGATAAACTTATCGAAGATTTTGCGTTTCAAAAGGGTGAAAACCTTGTTGTTGACGGCTGGAGCAACGAGGAAATGGTTGATTATATAGAAAAAAACAATGTTGTATGTCCTCAGTGCGGCAAGCACAATTTCACAGGCATAAGACAGTTTAATCTTATGTTCAAAACTTTCCAGGGAGTTACCGAAGATTCCAAATCCGAAATATATTTAAGACCTGAAACGGCTCAGGGTATTTTCGTAAACTTCAAAAATGTTCAGCGTACCACAAGAAAAAAACTTCCTTTCGGTATAGGTCAGGTCGGTAAATCTTTCAGAAATGAAATAACTCCCGGAAACTTCACTTTCAGAACCAGGGAATTTGAACAGATGGAACTCGAATTTTTCTGCACACCCGGTACAGACCTCGATTGGTTTGCTTTCTGGAAAAAATATTGTATGGATTTCCTTTTAAAACTCGGTATGAAAGAACAAAACTTAAGATTTCGAGACCATTCTCCCGAAGAACTCGCATTCTATTCAAAAGGAACTGCCGATATTGAATTTGTATTTCCTTTCGGCTGGGGCGAACTTTGGGGCATTGCAGACAGAACTGATTATGATCTTAAGCAGCATCAGGATCATTCGGGTCAGTCTATGGAATATACCGACCCCGTGACAAATGAAAAATTCATTCCTTACTGCATAGAACCGTCTTTGGGTGCTGACCGTGTTGCCCTTGCATTCCTTTGCGAGGCTTATGACGAAGAAGAAGTCGGCGAAAATGATGTCCGTACAGTTTTAAGACTTCATCCGGCACTTGCACCGGTAAAGGCTGCAATTCTTCCGCTTTCCAAAAAACTCGGCGATAAGGCAACAGAAGTGTTTAACACACTTTCAAAGAAATTTAACTGCGAATATGACGAAGCAGGCTCAATCGGTAAAAGATACCGCCGTCAGGACGAAATCGGCACACCTTTCTGCATTACTTACGATTTTGATTCTGTTGAGGATGGCTGCGTTACTGTCCGTGAGAGAGATTCGATGGAACAGGAGAGAATCAAAATAGAAGAGTTGGAGGGATACATTCTCTCCCGTCTGAACTTCTAGGTCAGAACGGTAAATTATGCTCCAGACCATTTGGTGACAAGTTAATTTATGAAAAGAACTTAAAGAAACAACCCGTT
>CAKSDT010000034.1 GCA_934446135.1 uncultured Clostridia bacterium | reverse complement strand
AAGGTCTTGCCCGAAACGATTCCGGGTGCTCCCGCTACACCTTTAAAAACTTTCATTTAAATCACTCCGAATCCAAAGTTTCAACTAATGCTTCCAACGCTTCTGTTTCATCTTCGCCGTCTGCCTTAAGTTCTATTGTTTCTCCTTTGACAGCACCTATGCAAAGAACCATTAATATGCTTTTTGCATCATATTCCGTTCCATCTTTTATAACACTTATTTTTGATGTAAATTTGTTTGCTGTTTTACAAAAATCCGATGCAGGCCTTGCGTGCAAACCTTCTTCATTTTTTATTGTGTAACTTTTCTTTATCATATTTTATCCCTCCCGCCATAAATTAAACATATTTACAATATCATCTTTATCATTAAATTCTCTTAAAGTTTTTAGTTTATCGGTGTCCTCCATAAAGTTAACTATCGATTTATAAAAACCGAGTATCTCATCTTTAACCGAACTGTTTTTTGAAAGGTCAAAGGCAAGCAAAAACACAGCGTCAACCATTTCTCCATTTCCGTTCCAGTCCATTGGATTTTCAAGAGAAGCATATGCAAAAACCGAACGGTTTACATACTCGCTGAGTCCGTGAGGAATTGCTGTCATATTGCCGATACCTGTTGACATTGTTTTTTCTCTTTCAAAAACACTTTTTTCAAACTGCTCTGTTACATACCCCAACATTTCGAGTCGTGAACAAAGTTTTTTCAAAAGCTCTTCCTTACTCTTTACATTCAGTTTTGGAAAAATAAGGTCTGAACTGTAAAGTTTCACGGTGTTGCCGATTGCTTTTAAATCTTTTTTCTTTTTGTTTCTGATTTTTTTCATTTCATCAGCAATTTTTTTCACATCATCATCACTCAAAAGATTACTCACATAAACTATTTCCTTCGGTATGTTATAACTTTGAAGTTCTGCTGCTGAAATGATAAAATCAAACTGTCCCGATTTGAGTTTCCTTACATCGCGAACCGAATAAACACCGTCTACCCAAAGTTCGGGAATTATTCTTCTTAATTTTTCAGTAAGTATACCTGATATTCCTACTCCGTAATCGCAAACTATTGCCGCCGACAGTTTTGCCATATGTCTTTCTATTGCTCCTCCTGTAAGGATTGCAATATATCCTGCCTCGTTTTCGTTTATTTCAAGTCCAAGTTCATTTTCAAAAATATTGCCCACAAGCCAGGCTGCAGCCATCATATTTGAATATTTTTGTTTTATTTCCGACAAAAGCGGATTTTCTGATACTACACCATACTTCAATCTTGAAACAGTAACTTTAAGTTGAAGAAACATATTTCTTATAAAGTATTTATCAAATTTAAGTTCAGGAATAGTTACTTCGCTTATCAGATTTACAACTTTTACGGTAAGTCTGCACAGTTCTGTTTCCATAACTTCAGTACAATGTCTTTTTTCCTCTGTTTCGAATTCCTGAATTTCAGATGTCGCAAGTAAAAATTCTATATACTTTTCATCATTGGCCGAAATTGTTATTTTCAAATATTCCGAAAGTTTTTTTGATAAAACCTTTGTTGTTTCAGAATCCATTTTACCGTCTGACATAGTTTTTGACGGTTTAGGGGGCTGAATTTCTTTTCCTTTTCTCTTTCTTATAATAAAAAGCGAAAGCATAAAAGAAAGTTTAACCGAAGAAAGATAATTATATTTGTATCCGAATTCTTTCTCAAGTTCATATATTGCTTTAAGAATTTGAGAAATGTCAAATCCATCAAGTGCTGCACAAATAGAGGTGTAATCTCTGCCTGTAATTATTGGGTAAAAACTTTCTCTCTCAGTAACAAGTCCGAAATACATTTCTTTATACTTTGTGAAAAATTCATTAAACGCAGTCTGATAATTGAACTCGCTGTACTTAATAGAAATGCCCTTTCCTCTTTTTCTCTCAAAAACTATGTTATTTTTTGAAAGCCATTTTTCGGTATAAGAAAGAACATTTTCTGTAAGAGTTCTTGAAAGGAAATATCTTTCCGAAAGTTTTTGAACAGTTAGAGTATCATTTTTAAAAAGTTGACGCAGAATGAAAAAGACAATTTCTTTATCAATGTTGTCTGAGTTGTTTTCAAGTTTTTTAATTTTTTCATCTGTAGAAATAAGTTTTACACCTATATGAGGTTTTGACTCTAAACTTCCGGCATCTGCACTTTTTAATTCCTCTTTAATGACTGAAAGGTCGCTCCTTACGGTGTTTGGTGAAACGCCCGCAAGTTCGGCAATATCACCAATTGTCATAAAGTTACGGTTTTTGCAGAGAATTCTTAAAATTTCAGTCTGCCTTTTGTTCATATTATCATTTCCTTTACACCCCGCCATCTCCCTTACAAGTTCATTATACAAGAAAAACAGCGTTTGTATTTTTGATTTTTTATCACATTAGATAAATTTTTTGCAATACCTTAACATAAACCTTCTTGACACGCAAAAAAATTCTGTGTTAAAATATAACTACGATATATATAATTATATAATATATTATAAATTTTTCCAATATAAATATTTATTCAGAAAGGAGAATTTCTTTGTATGTAAACATTTTTAATATAAAGCGTGTTAATTTGCTCGAAAAAATTAAGGAATCGCTTTTTTCAGTTCTCCCCATAATTGTAATTGTGACCTTTTTATGTCTTACATTCGTTCCTTTAGGCACAGACCTTTTGCTATGCTTTTTTATCGGATCCCTTATGGTTATTGTAGGAATGGGACTCTTTTCATTGGGAACTGAGATGTCAATGACCCCTATAGGAAACGAAGTGGGAACTGCAATTACAAAAACCAAAAATCTTATTTTTATTCTGCTGATAAGTTTTATTTTAGGTTTTGCGGTAACAGTTGCAGAGCCTGATCTTCAGGTTTTGGCATCAACGGTTCCGCACATAAATGATGTTACTCTGCTGGTTGCGGTAGGCATTGGAGTTGGCTTTTTTCTTTCTGTCTGTATGCTGAGAATTATCACAGGTATTAAACTTAAGTTGTTACTTATTGTTTTTTACAGCATAGTTTTCGTACTTGCATTTTTTACTGACAGGGATTTTTTGAGCATTGCATTTGACTCCGGTGGTGTGACGACAGGACCGATGACGGTTCCGTTTATTCTTGCAATGGGAATAGGTGTATCAAATATAAGAAGCGACAACAAGGCAGAATCAGACAGTTTCGGACTTGTTTCACTTTGTTCGATAGGCCCGGTACTTGCAGTTTTAATTTTAGGCTTTTTCTATTCGGGAACTGACGCTGTCGCAAAAGTAAGCAATTTTTCATTCATTGATACGGTGCAAATAGGTAAAGCATACATACAGTCCCTCCCCGTTTATATGAAAGAAATTTCGATCTCTCTTCTGCCGATTGTAGTTATATTTTTGATATTTCAAATATTTTCACTTAAACTTTCAAAAGTAAATCTTTCAAAAATACTTTTCGGATTGGTTTATACATATATAGGACTTGTTCTTTTCATAACCGGTGTTAATGTAGGATTTTCATCTCTCGGTGCTGTTTTGGGAAAGGAAATTTTATCGGGACCGTTAAAATATATATCAATTCCGCTTTGTATGATAATAGGTTGGTTTATTATTTTCGCAGAGCCTGCGGTTTCAGTGCTTGAAAAACAAATTGAAGAAGTAAGTGCCGGTGCCATATCCGGAAAAGCCGTTAAACTCAGTCTTTCTGTTGCAATATCTGTTGCAATGGCACTTTCAGCGGTTAGAATTCTGACCGGAATACCTATTTTGTATTTTTTATTGCCCGGATATATTGCTGCAATCTTAATGTCATTTTTTGTGCCTGATATTTATACTGCAATTGCCTTTGACTCAGGCGGTGTTGCGTCGGGGCCTATGACATCGACTTTTATGCTTCAATTTGCAATAGGTGCAAGTCAGGCAGTAGGCGGAAATGTCCTGTCTGATGCTTTCGGAATAGTTGCACTTGTTGCACTTATGCCCCTTATATCCATACAAACCTTAGGACTTGTGTCTGAATTTAAGGCCCAGAGAATGCAAAAGGAAGTTTACGAATACGGAGATTACGATGTTGTTGAACTATGGGAGGAAGCGGTATGAATTATGTTATATCAATATTAAATCCCGAAAGTTTGGGAACTCTTACAGGAATACTAAAAGAACTTGAGTTAAATGTATCAGTCATTTTACACGGGAAAGGCACAGCATCTAAGAATATGCTTGATATTCTGGGGATTGAAAACAGCGAAAAAAGGCTGGCACTCACGGTGGCGTCACCCGAAAAGACTAAAAAACTGATAGAACTTGAAAAAGAAAGAATGTTTATAGGTATACCGGGACACGGTTTTTTAACGGCAATACCTATAAAAAGCGTTGGAGGAGGAAAAACATTGGCATATTTAAGCGGCGGAGAACAAAATGTTAAATACACACCGGATTTTAACTATTCATATGAACTTATAGTTGCAATAGCAAACAGAGGAAGAACGGATATTGTAATGAATGCGGCAAGAAGTGCGGGTGCAACGGGCGGAACTGTTGTTCACGGAAAAGGAACGGGAACAGAAAAAGACCAAAAGTTTTTCAATGTTTCACTTGCCCAGGAAAAAGAAATAGTCCTTATCGTTGCAAAATCTGCCCAAAAATCTGCTATTATGAAGGCTATAATAGAAAAGGCGGGACCCGATACCGAAGCCGGAACAATAGCATTCTCACTTCCAACAAGTGAAGTCGCCGGATTTGGAATTATTTAAAAAAATTTGTATTTTTTGAAAAAAGGTGTTGACAATTCGAAAAAAGTGTGTTATATTTTCGATGAAGACAATTTAATATGTTGTTTATAATCAACTAATTGGTAGAGGTGCGGTATTTATCAGTACACCGGTTCATAAGCGGCAGGCAGCCGGAATCGGTCGAAAGGAACCACCGCCGAAATGCACGGTTTATTGCCTGTGGGCTGTGTGTTGGGTTGCAGCAAAATATGTTGCAGACTGTCACTATTGTGAAGCGCTATCCGTAGTTTATTGTATATTTTGGTATAGAATTTTTAGACCGTGTGCGATTAACTTATAGCGTTCACGGTCTTTTTGTTACACAAATTTATTATTTTTAAAAGGTGGTAGAAAAAAATGAAAAAGTTTATTTCGGTTTTATTGGCATTGGTTATGGTGCTTTCATTTGCATCATGCGGTACAAAGGGCAGTGACGCAAAAAACGAAGAAGAAAGCAATGTACTCCGTGTAGGTATGGAATGTAACTATGCTCCGTATAACTGGTCACAGTCAGATGATTCAAACGGTGCGGTTGCAATTAAAAATGTTGACAATATGTATACCAACGGCTATGATGTTCAGGTCGCTTTGAAAATTGCAAAAGCACTTGGAAAAGAACTTGAAATTTATTCTTATGAATGGGATAGTTTAATTCCTGCAGTTCAGTCAGGCAATCTTGATATGATTATCGCAGGTATGAGTCCGACATCAGAAAGAAAAGAAAAAATTGACTTTTCAAATAACTACTATACTTCAAACCTTGTTATAGTAACTAAAAAAGATAAATTGAATGATGTTAAATCAATTGCCGACTTAAAAGGCAAGAAAATTGCGGCACAGTTGGGTACTTTCCATCTTCAGGCACTTACCGACCAGACTGAAGCAACTGTAAACGAACTTGCTGATTTCTCAACAATGTTTATGGCTCTCAGTGCAGGAACAATTGACGGTTATGTTGCAGAGGAACCTACTGCTATGGCAGTATGCGAAAATCCCGAATATTCATATGTAGCACTTGTAAATAACGATACAGGCTTTAAAGTTGCTGATGATGAAGTAAGTATCGCTGTAGGTGTTAAGAAAGGTTCAGACCTTGCAAGCAAAATCAACGAAGCAATCAAAGACCTTGATTCTGATGCTCAGAAAGACCTTATGAGCGAAATGGTTAAAATTGCTCCCGATGAAGAATAATTAAAAAAAATATCTCCGTCCGCTTTTTTTAGCGGACGGCTGAACGGAGAATTAATTTATGGCAGAGTTTGTTAAGGAAGTTTTCGAAATTTCCGTAAAATATAAAGATTATTTTTTACAAGGTATCGGATATACAATGCTTATAGCCCTTGCAGGCACAATAATCGGTCTTTTGATCGGGCTTATTACAGGCATAATAAGAACCACACCGGAATCTAAAAACCCAATAATAAAGGTTTTGCTCAAAATTGTTAATGTTATAATAAGCATATATGTTGAAGTGTTCAGAGGAACACCTATGATGGTTCAGTCGATGGTTATTTTCTGGGGTTATGCGTTTATGCACGACGGAAAGACCCTCCCCCTCATACCTGCCGGTATATTTATTGTTTCAATAAATACCGGTGCTTATATGGCTGAGATTGTAAGAGGCGGTATCATTTCCATAGATAAAGGTCAGTTTGAAGGTGCTTACTCAATAGGAATGAATCATTGGCAGACAATGACAAATGTTGTTGTTCCCCAGGCAATGAGAAACATACTTCCGGCAATAAGCAACGAATTTGTAATAAACATAAAAGATACATCGGTTTTAAATGTTATAGGTGTAACGGAGTTGTACTTCTTTACCGCTAAAATTTCAAAAATGACATGGTCAATATTTGAAACTTATGTTGTTGCCTGCGTTATATACTTTGTTTTAACATTTACAATCACAAGAATACTGAAACTTATTGAAAACAAGATTGACGGTCCTTCATCTTATATAATTCACCATTCGTCAACTATGCCTAACGAAATTTTCACTATAAGGGAGGATAACTGATGGGAAATGAAATTATATCAATAAGAGGTCTAAAAAAATCTTTCGGTGAAAACTCTGTTCTTGAAAATATAAACTTTTCTGTAAACAAAGGCGACGTAACCTGCATAATAGGTTCATCCGGTTCCGGAAAATCCACGATGCTAAGGTGTATTAATCTTTTAGAAGAACCCTCCGACGGACAGATTGTTTACAACGGAAAAAATATTCTTGAAACTAAAAACATACCTGCATACAGAGCGAAGGTTGAAATGGTTTTTCAACAATTTAATCTTTTTGACAATATGACTGTTCTTAAAAACTGTATGGTAGGTCAAATAAAAGTTTTAAAGAGAAACAAAGAAGAAGCAAAGAAAAATGCTATGTTTTACCTTGAAAAAGTAGGTATGACGCCTTATATAAATGCAAAACCCAAACAACTTTCAGGCGGTCAGAAACAAAGAGTTGCAATTGCCAGAGCCCTTGCAATGAATCCTGATGTTATTTTGTTTGACGAACCAACATCCGCATTAGACCCGCAAATGGTCGGCGAAGTTTTGGAAGTTATCAAAAAGATTGCCCAAGAGGGACTTACAATGATAATAGTAACTCACGAAATGGCATTTGCAAGAGATGTTTCAAATCATATAGTATATATGAATAACGGGGTTATTAGTGAAGAGGGTTCACCGGACGAAATCTTTAAAAATCCTAAAAACCCCGAAACAAAAGCATTTCTTTCAAGATTTACGAACGAAAATTAAAAAAAACCGTGCTTAATTAAATCATATTAGGCACGGTTTTTTTATTGAATTTTGTTTAAAACGCTATTATTTTTCATATTTATTTACAATAATATTGATAAATCATAAAAAATGTGTTACAATAAATATGCGAAACCAATTTAATATGTTATACAGTGTTGAGGTATGTTTCTTATATCTTTTGTTAAGCATACATCTATATTGAATATTGCAAAAAATGCAAATTCCATTTATAGGTGTATGTGTATCTCATACTGTATAAAATTGGTTTCGCGACTATCGGAGTTTGCGTTTTTTATGCGTTTACTTCGGTAGACGCATTTTTTATTTACAAATATAAAAAAGGAGGGGCGGAACTTTCGATTCGTAAATTTTAAATGCAACTAAATTACGAAAGGAAATTGTTTCTGAAAAAATTTATCACATTAATAATTGCAGTATTTTTAATAAGTTCTGTTGCAATCAGTGTATCTGCCGCAACAGAAAACATTAATGTATACCTTGAAGATTTCAGCGGAAGCGACGGAGAAAAAATTAATTTTGATGTTCCCCCTCAAACTGTAAATAACAGAACAATGGTTCCAATCCGTGCTATTTTTGAGGCTATGGGGGCAACTGTTGATTGGGATGACTCGACACAAACTGCAACTTGCGTAAAGGAAAACACAACAGTAAAAATGACATTGAACAGTACAACTGAATATATAAACGGCGTACCTCATTCAATGGATGTGTCACCTGTTATAATCAACGGCAGAACACTTGCACCCGCAAGATATGTTGCCGAGGCATTTGGATATAATGTAAATTGGGATGAAATGACACAGTCTGTGCTGATAAGCAAAAATCAGAAATATAACATTTCAAATGTGGTAGACGGTTCAAGAAATCATCCGTACAAACTGGGCTCTACAGTTTCGTTTAAGTTTTTTGACAGATGGTTAAAAGGAGAAAGCGGTATTTGCAGTCTGACAATAGACTCTCTTTTAAGTCCCGAAGATATAAAAAAACAATGTACAAACGGGTATTTCTTTGATGAAAATGACTGGCTTTTAAAGGGGCACATAAAATTGTTAGAGTATACCGGCAGTGATTCCTGCGATGACTTTAGTATGTTATCTTCTAATGTTGTAACTAGCAAATTTAAAAAACTCGATAGTTATTCCCGGTACTCTTCAATTTCTCCATTAAATTCTGACATTGACCTTTATCCGGGCGGAGAAACAGATTGCTATATAAAGATAGATACGAAAGAATTAACTGATGGCGAAACCGCAGATTACTTCACCGTTACATATAATTATGGCACTGAATACAACGCCGAAAAAACAATTTGGTTTTCTTTAAAATAGAACAAAAGAAAAAATTTTATTAGCAGGGGGAAATTTTCATATGAAAGAAGAAATATATACACCCTACGGTTCAAAAATTAAAAAACCGTTATTCAAAAAATGGTGGTTTTGGCTAATTATTGCACTCTTTGTTGGATATATTTCGGTATCAAACAACGATAGCATCACAAACAAGCCAATTGATAAAACAACCTCAAGCAATGAAGAAGTTATTTTATCCGAGGATGAATATAAGGCACAGTGCGGTGTCGTTGCTTACAATGAGATAGCAAGAAATCCTAACGATTATATAGGTCAAAAAGCATATTTCAAAGGTAAGGTCGTACAGGTTCAGGAAAACGGAAAAAAAGTTGTTTTGCGAATAAATACAACGCAAGGTCAATATGGATTGTGGGATGACACAATATATGTTGATTATAATAGAAAAGATGATAACGAAAGCAGGATACTTGAAGACGATATAGTAACTGTATACGGAGAAATTAAAGGAATAAAGGATTATCAGGCTGTTTTGGGAAATCAAATTTCCATTCCTCATATAAAGGCCGAATATATAGATATTCATTAAAAATTAATTACATAACAAAACTTCATCTTTAAGTTTTTATATTGACTTGTCGGTTTTGACATTTGAATGTCGAAAAATATGTTCAGAACATTTAGAGAAACTGCATAACTAAACCCACGCACACCGCTTTAAAAGGTGATATGCGTGGGTTTAACAACTCTTTTTTAACAGTCCGTTAATGTTTTATCAATTACTGTTATAAGATTTTAAGTCTTTTGATATTTCTAAAGTGATTTTTTTATTGCGTCAAACAGTTCATCATATTCTTCAAACGCCGGAATATTAGGATAATCTTTTTTAATTTGATCTGTGCTTTTAAACAAAAATCCTGCCTTACTTGCCTGAATCATACCGAGGTCATTAAAACTGTCACCGCTTGCTATTGTTTCAAATCCTATTGACTGAAGAGCCTTGACAGTTGTATATTTTGACTTTTCTACACGCATCTTATAACCGGTTATTTCACCGTTTTCAGCAACTTCAAGAGTATTGCAGAAAATTGTCGGCCAGCCGAGTTTTTTCATCAAAGGTGCTGCAAACTGTTCAAATGTATCACTTAAAATGATAACCTGAGTAATTTCTCTCAATTTATCAAGAAATTCCTTTGCACCGGGCATAACATCAATTTTTGCAATAGTATCCTGAATTTCTTTTAAGCCAAGTCCGTGTTCCTTTAGAATCTTAAGACGGTAATTCATAAGTTTATCGTAATCAGGCTCATCGCGGGTTGTAAGTTTAAGTTCCGGTATACCTGTTGCCTCTGCAAACGCAATCCATATTTCGGGAACCAATACACCTTCCATATCAAGACAAACAATATTCATATCAAATATCTCTCCTTTGTACATTTTCTTAGATTTTAACATACGCTGCAGAAAAAGTCAATTAAGGATTACATTTTTTGCAAGGTATATAACCGTCTGATTTTGCCTCATCGCCCGATGCAAAATACACCCTGTTTTGTTCTGCCGGCAAACTGCGGCAAGTTTGCCTGTGAAACATTTTAGATTTTCTGTTACCTATATACTGTTCCGTCTGGATTTGTTCTTTGTAACTGTTTTTTTCCTGCTCTGTCGGATTGGTAATAATTCCGTCAGATGACTTAGCGGTTGTAAAACTAAGTGTTTTCCCATCACTTTTTACTATTATATCGCCTTGCATATCTGTACGGTAAACTGTACTTCCGGCGTCTCTTAATTTTGAAAGAGTGCTTTCCTTCGGATGTCCGTAGGAATTACCCTTACCGACTGAAATGACAGAAAACTCAGGCATTACTTCTCTTAAAAATACATATGATGTTGAGGTATCAGAACCGTGGTGTCCGACTTTAAGCAAGTTTGCCCTAAGGTTAAATCCGGCGTTTATTACATCTTTTTCCTCTTTTTCCTCAGCGTCTCCGGTAAACAGAAATGAAGTGCTGCCATATGTAACTTTGAGCATAACAGAACTATTGTTTAAATCATCAGTATATACATTTATAGGTCCCACAATCTGAACTTTGCTTTTTCCAAGCATAAATGTGTCCCCTGCTTTAACTTTCGTTAAACTAACTCCCTGCTCACTTACCTTTTTTATAAAATTATTATAGGCCTTTGTATTAACACCAAGTCCCGTTGAATAGATTTTTTCCGCTTTAGCATAACTTAAAGCACCAGACAAACCTCCTACATGATCTTCGTGAGCATGAGTTAAAACTACATAGTTAAGTATATTTATATTATGATTTTTTAGGTATGTATATACAAGGTCACTGTCAGCAACATTTCCCCCATCTATAAGCATTGTCTTTCCATTTGAAATAACAAGTGCACTGTCGGCCTGTCCGACATCGATAAAGTGTATTTCAAAACTATTATCAGATTGGATAATTTGTTCTTCTCGATCTGAATTTTTTTCTTCTTTTATGTCGTAAAAATTGTTTTGCGGTTCATTTTGCACAATCTCCGCAGTCTGATTTCTGTCGCGTTCTGCCGTATTGTTGTCCCCGCAACAGGTTATTGTAAAAAGCATACAAAAAACAAGCAAAATGGCAACTGCTATTTTTGTTTTTTTCAAATAATCATCTCCATAACCGGTATAATAAATCTTACCGCTTAATTTATACAACGATATCATTTTAACACACATTTTTTGGAAATACAATAAAATTTTTGTAAATGGATTTGTCATTTCCGGCAAATAAAACAAACTCAGATTAAATTTTCTTGTTTACAAGTCATAAAAAATATAGTATAATAATGTTGAATTTTTGTGGAAAGGAGTGATCAGATGTTTAGTGATTTTGTTGCTTCAATCAAATTTATTGCTACTACAGGCTTTTCTTCTTATATTTTCGGGCAGTTTATAAACAGAAATAAAATTAAATATCTGTCATTTCCGTACAAACCACGCAAGTGGGAACTCAATGGCAAATTTTACGATAAATTTAAAATTTATAAATGGAAAGACAAACTTCCGGATATGAGTAAAATTTCCAAAAAGATGTTTCCAAAGTCTATAAAAGCAAGACTTACACCTGAAAACGCAAAAAGACTTATACTTGAAACTTGTGTTGCCGAATCGGTCCACTCCTTTCTTATAGTGATAAGTCCCCTGATGCTTCTGTTCACAGAGGGTTTTACAGGTGTTTTGTTTATGATTCTCAACATATTGGGAAATATTCCTTTTATTATGATACAGCGGTACAACAGGCCGCGACTTATAAAAATGTACGACAAACTCATTTTAAGAAATGAAGATTCGATAATATCTGAGGTGGCGAATTGAATAAACTATATAAAGATTTTACACTTGCTAAAATCAATGACCCCGAATATTCACATATCAAACTTTTGTTGTTCTGGCCGATTTACGGAATTGTTTTTTTATTGCTTGAAAGATTTTTACCGCTCAATTTTCACGATATTTCATGTAAAATTGATGCCTACATTCCATTTTGCGAGTACTTTATAATCCCGTATTATTCGTGGTTTGTATTTATTATAGGAGCACTTATATATACGCTGTTTTCTGATATAAAGGCATTCAGAAAATATATGATTTACATAACAATAAGTTACTCTCTAACTGTGTTGATATATTTCATATACCCATCAATGCAAACCTTAAGACCGTCAGTTTTTGAGCGTAACAATGTTTTTGTTGATATAGTAAAGTTCTTATATTCGTTTGACACAAATACAAATACTTGTCCCTCGCTGCATGTTATAGGTATGTTTGGTTCAGTTTACGGTCTTTTAAACACTAAAAAATTCAGCACACCGTTTTGGAGAATTTTTCTCTGCATCTCTTCAATTTTAGTCTGTTCATCAACTGTATTTTTAAAACAACATTCCATAATTGATTTATTTGCAGGTTGTTTTGTTTCTCTTATAGTATACAAAGTTACTGAAAAAATCGAAAACGGAAGAATTCCCCAAACCGAAAAGCAAAAAAAATTAAAAGTATAAAAAATTAAAAGTATAAAAAACGGATGCAATTTAACATCCGTTTTTTATCTCGTTCTGACTGTTTCAACATTATATTCATCAAACAACTCTTGATATGAACTGTCAAGTTCAGCATCAGTTACAAAATAATTAATTTTATCAAACCCGGCAAGTTTAACAAAACCTACCCTATTCAGTTTGCTTTTATCACAAAGATAAAACCGAAGTTTGGAGTTGTCAATCATTTTTTGCTTTATAGCACATTCATCTTCATTGCTTTCCAATATCCCGGCATTGCTTGTGACGCCTTTGCTTGAAAAGAAAAATTTACTTGCAAAATAGCAACTGTCAATAGTATTTTCAGCAACACCGCCGACAAATGATTGGTTATTACTCACTATACCGCCTATTCCGATAAGTTTTATATTTTCACAACCTGACAATTCCTCAATAATTCTGATAGAATTCGTAATCACTGTAATATTGGGAATTTTTTTTATAATCTTTGCCATACAAAATGTAGTGGTTGAAGCATCAAGGAAAATAGTATCGCCTTGAGAAATAAATTCCGCTGCTTTCTGGGCAAGATGCTCTTTTGATTCAACATTTATCTTTTTTCTTTTTTCAAGTGACAAATCATTTGTGCTTTCACTTACAAGAACTGCTCCGCCGTATGTTCTGGTTAAACTTTCCTGTTTTTCAAGTTTCTCCAAATCTCTTCTTACAGTTTCTTCGGCAACTTCAAAAAGCGTTGAAAGTTTGGCAACAGAAACAGCACCTTCGCTTTCTAAAATTTCTAATATTTTTTTTTGTCTTTCAAGTGCAAGCAAAACTTCTTACCCTCCTCTATTACTTTTTAACGATTGTAACCAAATCACCGTTTTTGAGTCCGGCAGAGTTTGCATCATCTGTATCAATGTGCATTTCCGTGTTGAAATCATCTCTTACTCTTACCTGAACATCGTAAAACTTAGTAGGTTTAATTCCATGAACAACAACATCAACATAATCATTGTCTTTGATTCCATTTTTTTGAGCATACTCAGGTGTAAGATGGATATGTCTGTTAGCAATAATAACACCTTGTTTAAGGTAAACAACACCTTTAGGTCCTACTAAAACAAGTTTCTCCGACCCTTCAACATTTCCCGACGGTCTGACCGGAGGACTTACCTTCAAAAGAAAAGTATCTGTTTTAGAAATTTCAACTTGTGTATTTTTTCTTACAGGTCCTAAAACCCTCACCTTTTCAATGGATTTCAAAGACGGTCCAACCAATGTTACAAACTGATCTGAGGCATATTCTCTGCCCATAAGATACTTTTTAACAGTCAGTTTAAATCCTTTTCCAAAAAGTGTTTCAAGATCTTCCTGGCACAAATGAATATGTCTTTGCGAAACACCGACTTTTATTTTATCCTTATTCTCATTATAACCAGCAAGTGCCGCAACTACTGCCTGCTTAATTTCATTAATATCATACATATTTAATCCCTCTTATTTTTCTTCACAATCGAAAAATTTAACAAGTTCGGTATGAGGACTTGCAATAACTGCATTTCCATACACTTTTCCAAGTTTTGAAGCCGAACTTACACCTGCTTCCACTGCGGCTTTAACTGCCGAAACCGAACCGGTTATTACATATGTTACAAGTCTTCCGCCCAATCTTTTTTCGGTATGCACAAGTCTGACTTCAGATGTTTTAAGCATAGTATCAAGGCCCTCTATAGATGCAACCAAGCCCTGAACTTCAACTATTCCGAAAGAACCTGAAATTCTATTTTCCGAAGTTTCAAGTCCCAAAAAAGTTTTTGGAAGTTTTTTATTGAATTTATCTTTATTTATGTCAATCCGGTATGCCATTTTTTCAACGCCTTCGCCCGGATTTGCGATAATATGGGAAACCACGAACTTTCCTTCATGTTTCGCATATTCTTCACCGGCACGAACTGCTGCCTCAACCGCTGAAGTATCTCCCTCGATTTTAACAATCATAATAAGGGGAGCCGGAGCCGACGCACTAAGCGGTCTGTTCCTGTCAAGTGCAATAACTTTAACATCTGCAGCCTTCGCCACAATATCAGATACCACAAGTGCCGTTGTAAAACTGTATACCTCAATCATTCCCAATGCTTTCATAAGGAGTTATAATCCTTTCTCTAATTGTTTTATCAAACTATGTGAAGTCCGTCAACCATAACACACCTTCTTGCTCTTGTGAACGAATGTGCGGCTGTAAGCCCTTCGCCTGTAGGTCCTGCAATGGTAAAGGTTGTATAGCCTTCTCCGCCTGCTCCGATACCTGCATAAGACGGTGCATTTTTCACGAATATTGTTGTTTCAACTGCCTTTGCAAATCTTGTCAGATTGTCGATATTTTTTGAGTGAATATGAGCCGAGTGACGGCATCCGTGTTCTGCTTTAACCGCAAGATCAATCGCCTCATCAATATTATTTACTGAAACTATTGCAAGAACAGGCATCATCATTTCAACCTGAACAAAAGGATGTTCAAATTCTGTTTCACAAATAACGAGTTTAGCATCTGACTCAATTCCTATTGCTTTCAGGAATTTTGAAGCATCTCTGCCAACCCAATCTTTATTTATTACATATTTACCGTTTTTCTCAACAAGGCACACTTTTTTAAGTTGTTCAATTTGTTCACCCTTGATAAGATATGCACCGTTTTGCTGCATATAGTAAATAAGTTCATCTTTAATATTTGAAAACGCAAAGCATTCTTTTTCAGCAATACAAGGTAGATTATTATCAAAACTTGCACCGTTTACAATATCTGCCGCTGCTTTTTTGATATCAGCAGTGTCATCAACAATAACAGGAGGATTTCCTGCACCTGCACCTATTGCTTTTTTTCCTGATGACAAAAGTGCCTTAACAACACCAGGTCCGCCTGTTGCAACAAGCATTCTTACATAAGGTGAAGCCATCATTTCATCAGAACTTTCTTTTGTAGGATTCTTAACGGTAACAACAAGATTTTCTGGTCCGCCTGCTTCTAAAACACCTCTGTTAACCAAATCAACCGCATAATTTGCAACTTTTGATGCGTGCGGATGAGGATTGAAAACAACTGCATTCCCTCCGGCAATCATACCGATTGAATTACATATAACTGTTTCTGACGGAGTTGTTGAAGGAGTAATACTTCCTATCACTCCGAAAGGTGCCATTTCGATAAGTGTCATTCCGTCGTCACCCGTCATAACAGATGATTTTAAATCTTCTGTTCCGGGAGTCTTTTTTGCAACCAACTGGTGTTTTATTATTTTATCCTGGACGCGACCCATTTTGGTTTCCTCAACACCCATTCTTGCCATAACTTCGGCTTCTTCCATCGTAAGTTTTCTGATTTTGGAAATCATTTCTTCTCTTTGGGCAACCGAATATTTTTTAAATTCATAATATGCTTTATTAACCGCTTCTAAGGCTTCTGTCATAGTATCAAAAACACCTTTTTGCTTTCTTTCTGAATTAACTGTGTCTGATGATACGGTATTTTTAATAACCTGTTCAACTATTTGTTTTACATAGTTTTCATTAATTTCCATTACTGACACCCCTATAT
>CAKSDT010000033.1 GCA_934446135.1 uncultured Clostridia bacterium | reverse complement strand
GGCACGCTGATGAAACTGTTGTCAAAATCTTAGGTAAAAAGTATTACATCTGGTTTATTTAGGGTAAAACACAGTATGGTAAACCTAATGCTATTGTTACTGACCGTTATTTGGCTTACAAAGTACCTACAAAGGCTATCTTTAGTGTACCTCACATCAGGGTTGCAAACTTTAAAGATGACATCTCCAACAATGTTACCGAAGCCTTTAACAAGCGGTTTAAATATTGGTACAAGATAAGATATGGCTTTAACTCTTTTGAAAGCACTAATTCTATGATTATGACGTTTGTATTCTTTTACAATTTCATCAGACCTCATAGTTCCTTATCTAATCTTACACCTGCTCAATTTGCCGGATTAAAATATTCTGAAAACAACAAAATTCTTTGTTACTTATATCCTGATTTTCGCTTAGTTAATACTTAAATAATCGCTCTGTGATTTGTCATTGGGCGTGCGTTAACTTGTTCATTTTTCCCCTTGACTAATTGCAGACCAGCATTTACAATCTTTCTGGCTAAAATCTGCGATATTCTGTAAAATTGTTATGCCTTAGTAAACTTCAAATCGTCCCAGTCAAACTTTGTAAGACTGCCTTTCGTTATAAGTTCAGGATAATTCCATTGCCTTAATACTTCATAAACACCTACTGCAACAGTATTAGAAAGATTGAGGCTTCTTATTTCATTTTGCATTGGCAATCTAACGCAATTTTGTTCATTTCTATATAAGAGTTCCTCTTTTAATCCTGCATCTTCCCTGCCAAACACAAGATAACATTTATCAGGATATGACACATCCGAAAAATTATGACGCCCTTTTGTTGTGAAGTAAAAAAATGTGCCGTCTTTGTTCTTTTCAAAAAAATCTTCAGAGGAGTCATACATTCTTATATCCATAAAATGCCAATAATCCAAACCGGCTCTCTTTAATTTTTTATCGTCAATTTTAAACCCCATAGGTCCTACTAAATGCAAAATCGCACCTGTAGCTGCACAAGTTCTTACAATGTTCCCGGTGTTCTGAGGTATCTGGGGCTCTATAAGAACGACATTTAATTCAGCCATAAAATTCAGTCTTCTTTCCAGTTATGATAAATATTTTGAACATCGTCATCGTCTTCTAATATGTCAACAAGTTTATTCATATTTGTAATATCATTCTCATCAGTAAGCGTAACCGTTGTTTGAGGAACATTTTCTATTTGTGCAGATGAGAATTTATATCCTTTGTTTTCAAGAGCATCGCAGACAAACGAAAAATCATTAGGATCAGTTAAGACTTCAAAATATCCGTCCTCAGCATTAAAATCAGCAGCACCGCCGTCTAACGCATCCATCATTACAGTTTCTTCATCATATTCTTCATCTTCATTGTCAATTATGATTACACCTTTTTTATCAAACATAAATCCTACACAACCTTGTTGACCAAGATTTCCGCCAAATTTATCAAAATAGTGTCTCATAGAAGATGCAGTTCTGTTTCTGTTGTCTGTAAGAGTTTCAACAATTACAGCAACACCTGAAGGACCGTAGCCTTCATAAACAATTTCTTCATAGTTGTTGGCATCACCGTCTCCTGCCGCTTTTTTTATGCTTCTCTCTATGTTGTCATTTGGAACATTCAAAGATTTTGCTTTTGCAACTACATCTTTCAATTTTGAATTCGAATTAATATCCGGTCCGCCTTCTTTTACTGCGACTGCTATTTCTCTGCCTATTTTTGTAAAAATCTTAGCACGTTGACCGTCAGTTTTTTCTTTTTTGTTTTTAATATTTGCCCATTTACTGTGTCCTGACATAAATACTCTCCTTATTTATCTTATTAAAATTAGTATATCATAAATATATTTAAGAATCAATAAAAATTATCTTTCAGACATTCTGTCTAAAATCTTTTTATTAACTAAAAAATAAAGATTACCGTCGGTTGTAACTGCATAATCATCCTTGTCGTAATTAAAGAACTTATAAACAAATTCTTTTTCACCGCTGTAAAAACGAATATACATATCTTCCTGTTTGGGAGAAAAATTCTCAATTTGTTCTGCTACCGGAATCAGTACATTTTCATTCGGAATATCACCTTGAATTTTACCGGACTGAAGTTTTCCCTCAAACTTGACATCTTGACCCAAATTTTCCCATGTTAATTTGTTAATAAAGTTTTTCGGCGTACAATCTGTTATAAAAGAAAGTTTAGTTTTTGCACTCGCCGGATAGTACATTCCGTCAGAATATATAATTGCGTTTTTGTCATCAGCATCAGATGCAATCCTGAAAAATTTAGTTGTATCGTCGCTATATTTTAAACCTACGCAAGATTTATTTTCTGATATGAAACTGTCATAATTAAATTCATCGTCAACAATGTATTCGTCAGCCCTAAGTGAAATCAACGGATACATTATAAGGGATTCCATCTCAGAGGCAGATACAACCCATCTGGTAGGATATACCATCAACCAAGCGGAGTTGCCGCTCTTCGTATCATCTTTTTCGAACACGAGTTGCTCCCCGACTTTGTTCGTTAATGTGATTGAAACTATATTATCTCTTGACCTAATTCCGATAGAATAATCAATCAGTTCACTGTGTTTTATCTTAAAGTTCTGTCCCTTTCCAATATCTATCACATAAATGCCCTTGTCATCATTTACTCTCGCATAAAATCCGTTTCCATCGGAAAGTTTATTTCCAATATGAACTTTATAACCAGATCCATCGCCAAGTGTTACATTAACATCCGCAACGCATTTATCCAAACCATACATTTCAACATTCTGTGCAGACTTTTCAATTTTTTCTTTTGCAAAAATGGTTGAAACATCGTAGGCAATACCATCTGCTTTTGATTGAATTATCGGAAGATTAGGATTATCTTCAAATCTCCAAACACCGTCATTATTAATAATTTTATACGATTCTGCATCTGATTTAAATTGAATTTCCGATATATTGTTCTTGTCAACAGCAACAAGCGGTATATCTGACGAAGATATTACAGTTGAATTTGATTTTTTTAAATCAAGAAAAACGAAAACAAACGCAGTTATCAAAATCAAAATTACAATTAAAGTAATAATACTGTTTTTATTCTTAAACAAATTCATCACTGTTCCTCTGTTTTTGAAATTTCTATTCCAAGGTCTTTAAGTTGATTTTCATCTACTGTATCAGGAGCATTAGACATCAATTCAGACGCATTCTGAACTTTAGGAAATGCGATTACATCACGAATTGAACTTTTTCCGCTCATAAGCATAACCATCCTGTCAAGACCATATGCCATTCCACCGTGCGGCGGTGTACCGTATTTAAATGCTTCGATCAAAAATCCAAATCTTACATTTGCATCTTCCTCAGAAAGACCTATAACCTTAAACATTTTTTTCTGGAGTTCAGAATCGTGAATTCTTATACTTCCTCCGCCCAATTCACATCCGTTAAGAACAATATCATATGCTTTTGCCCTTGCAAGTCCGGGGTCAGTATCAAGAAGTTTAACATCCTCATCCATAGGTGATGTAAAAGGATGATGCATCGCAACATACCTTTCCTCTTCCTCCGAATATTCAAGAAGCGGAAATTCTGTAACCCAAAGAAAATCAAATTCTTTATTATTTATAAGTCCGAATCTCTTTGCAAGTTCACATCTCAATGCACCTAAAGAATCAAAAACAATCTTGTCCTTGTCGGCAACTAGTAAAACAACATCCCCTGCTGATGCGTCCATTATATTTGTTATTGCTTTAATATCATCTTCTGAAAGGAATTTTTTGATTGAAGATTTGATTTCGCCATCTTCCACAATAACCCATGCCAAGCCCTTTGCTTTATATGTTTTTACAAAATCAACAAGTTTATCCAATTCTCTTCTTGACAACTTGTCCGCTGCATTTTTTGCATTGATTGCTCTGACAGAACCGCCGGATTTTACGACATCTGAAAAGGCTTTGAATTCAGAATTTTCAAAGATATTTGAAAGATTTTTGAGTTCCATTCCAAACCTTCTGTCGGGTTTATCTGAACCATACCTTTCCATCGCTTCCCTGTAAGTCACACGATCGAAATGCTCAGGAAGATCAACATTTAAAACTTCTTTAAATACTCTTCTTACAAATCTTTCGTTAAGCGTAATCACATCATCAACATCAACGAATGACATTTCAAGGTCAATTTGCGTGAACTCGGGCTGTCTGTCAGCACGCAAATCTTCATCTCTGAAACATTTTGCTATCTGAAAATATCTGTCCATCCCCGAAACCATCAAAATCTGCTTATAAAGTTGAGGGGACTGCGGAAGGGCATAAAATTTTCCATGATGTACCCTGCTCGGAACAAGATAATCTCTCGCACCCTCAGGAGTGCTTTTTTGAAGAATGGGGGTTTCAATTTCAAGAAAACCATTCTCGTCATAAAAGTCGCGGGCAATTTTAGTTATTCTGTGTCTCATAACTAAACCATCAGCCTGTCCCGGGCGTCTTAAATCAAGATATCTGTACTTTAATCTCAACTGATCATTAACATCAGCCTTATCATCAATTTCGAAAGGCGGAGTCTGGGCCCTAGAAAGCACCTGAACATCATTTGCAACAATCTCATACCTTCCTGTCGGGATTTCTGTGTTGAAGTTTCCGCCGCTTCTTTCTCTGACAAATCCCTTTATTGACATAACATATTCCGAACGAACTGAGTCGGCAATATCAAACAATTCTTTGTTTTCATTCTGATCAAAATAAATTTGAACGATCCCGGCTCTGTCACGCAAAGTTATAAATATAATACTGCCAAGATCTCTTCTGTCCTGAACCCAACCGCTGACAACTACCTCTTTATTGAGATGTTTTTCAGATATTGTTCCGCACATATCTGTTCTTTTTAATCTAAGAAATTTTTCAGACATTTAATTTTCCTCCCGCCAAGTCCTGCATATTTATTTGAACAACTTCACCGCTATTCATATCTTTTATATTACAAATATTATTTTCAAGTTCATCATCACCGATTATAACAGTGTATAATGCACCTATTTTATCAGCATACTTCATCTGAGCCTTAACAGATCTATTAGTATGGTCAAACTCAGCTGAAATACCGTTGTTTCTGAGGTTTGTTACAGCAGTAAATGCAAATTTTCTTGCACTATCACCCATATGTCCGACAAACAGTTTCACTTTATCATTGTCAGGAACATCGATTCCCTGAAGACACAAAATATTTATAAGTCTCTCAATTCCTATAGAAAATCCTATTCCCGGTGTCGGCTTTCCTCCAAGTTGTTCTATTAGTCCGTCATACCTTCCGCCACCGCAGACTGTAGACTGTGATCCCAAATCATTTGACTTAATTTCAAAAACTGTTCTCGTGTAATAATCAAGACCTCTTACAAGTCCTGTATCAACCGAGTAGTTAATTCCAATCGATGACAATGCACTCTTAAGAGTATCAAAATGTATCCTGCAATCATCACATAAAACACTGTCAATCGTTGGTGCATTGATAAGGGTTTTCTGACATTCAGGATTTTTACAATCAAGAACCCTTAGCGGGTTTCTGTCCATTCTGTCATTGCATAAATCACACAATTCCGTCGAATGTTTATGTAAAAATTCCTTAAGCACATCATTATATTTGTTTCGGCATTCTGCACATCCGATTGAATTAATGTACAATTCAAGGCCTTTAACACCTGTCGCAGATAATATTTTCATAGCAAGAGATATTACTTCAGCATCAGTATACGGAGAACTGCTACCAAAATTTTCGACGCCGAACTGGTTAAATTCTCTGAATCTTCCCGCTTGCGGCCGTTCATATCTGTAACATGTTATCTTATAGAACAGTTTTTCCGGAACAGGTGCCAACGATAGATTATTTTCCAAATAACTCCTCGCTGTAGAAGATGTTCCTTCCGGTCTTAATGTAATACTTCTTCCGCCTTTATCGTTAAAAGTATACATTTCCTTTTGAACAACATCCGTAGTATCGCCAACACCTCTTGAAAATAAATCTGTGCTTTCAAATACAGGAAATCTTATTTCTTTGTAGTTAAAATCTGAACAAATTTGTTTCATTTTGTCTTCAAGATAATTCCAAATGGGAATCTCATCCGGTAAAATATCGTGAGTTCCCTTTGGTGCAGTAATTTTTTTATTTGCCATACTTATCCACCTTAATATTTTTCTTTATAACATATACAAACAATAACAAGCCGCATATTATTAATACAACAGCACAAAGCACTTTAAATATAACTTTATCGATCATACCTGTCGCAGCCGCAAGATTTAAAAAGCCGAGAAGATAAAAAACAATGGCGGCCGCTGCAGGAAAGTACCCATAGTTCTTATTCTGCAAAATAAATAAAATAACAAACAAAACCCCTAAAACAAGAGCAGAATATCCGTTGTGCATTGCAGAATCATCAACTAAAATAAATATAAACTGCCTTGCTGCCACAAACATAATAATTTCAGCCGCAAATAAAAGTATTTGTTTTTTTGAGGCAAAATATGACACAAATAACCCTAAAGATAATGCCACCGTAATCAATGCCAAAAAGTATTTCCAATCAACTATACCAGCGTTAACGAGAAATATCACCAGACCAATTAACGCAAAGTATGTCCCGATATGAAGATATACCTTTTTATGAGAAACAAAATACCCAATCAAAAAACAAATTCCGAACGCAAGCACTGACAAACTACCGAGTGAAATATTAAATATATCAAGCACAATACCTCACCCGGCAATTAATAACAAAACTGCAAAAGAAATCGCAAGAACATTTTTGTTTTTATTTGTCATATTAATTCCTTCTTTCAATCAATTAAAACTAATCACTGTATTTATTAAATAATGTGAGAAGTATATCTTTTCCTTCGCCTGTTTCGGCAGAAAACGGGATGAATTTATCTCTGTCGATATCTAAACAGTCAAAACACAGATCTAGTGTTTCTTGTCTTAAAGATGGCTTTAGTTTATCAACTTTAGTTGCTATAACATAAAATTCTTTTTTATAATACTTTATCCATTCAAGCATCATAATGTCATCAGCAGTAGGCTTGTGTCTTGAATCGACCAGTAAAAATATTACTTTTAAATTTGTTCTTGAATTAAGATATGAATTAATCATATCTCCCCATTTTTCTTTTTCTTTTTTCGACACCTTTGCATATCCATACCCCGGAAGATCCACAATGCCAAGAGAATTATCAAGATTGTAAAAATTTATTGTTATTGTCTTCCCCGGCTTTGAACTCACTCTTGCAAAATTTTTTCTGTTAAGCAACTTGTTTATAAGTGATGACTTTCCAACATTTGATCTTCCTACCATTGCAATTTCATTAAAACTAAAGTGCGGATACTGCTGTTCTGCAACAGCCGAAATAACAAAATTCACATTATGAATATTCATAAACTCTCCTTAATTGACAAAAACATTGTTTGCCACTTGATTGTAATTTTTAACGGGAATAATTTTTAAACCTTCTTTAACATAATCAGAAAGTTCATCTGCATCATTTTTATTGTCTTCAGGAATAATAATTGTATCCACGCCATACCTGAGGGCAGCAAGGGTTTTTTCCTTCAAGCCACCGATAGGAAGCACTTTACCCCTTAATGTGATTTCACCCGTCATAGCAATATTTGGTTTTATTGGTCTATCTGTCAAAGCCGAAACAATAGCGGTTGTGAGAGTTATTCCGGCAGACGGACCATCTTTGGGAACAGATCCTTCCGGTACATGAACATGAATGTCATTTTCCTCTGCAAATTTAGGATTAACACCGAAACTGTCACAGTTTGAACGAATATAGGAAATAGCAGTTGTTGCCGATTCCTTCATTACATCACCAAGATTTCCGGTAAGTATTGTTTTTCCGGAACCGGGCATAACAGAAACTTCAATATTTAAAACATCTCCGCCGTAACCTGTCCACGCAAGCCCATTTGCTATACCAACTGACGGTTCATTATCAGCATAAGTTGATCTGAATTTTTCATTACCCAAAAGTTTTTTTACACTCTCTTTGTTGATTTCGTTAGTATTAACATTTTCATTAATATAAATCATTGCAACTTTACGGCAAATTTTCGCTATCAGTCTATCAAGTGTTCTAACTCCGGATTCCCGCGTATAATTTTCAATCACTAAATTTACTGCATCATCATTAAATACAACTCCTGACAAGTTGTGCCTTTTTAGTTGTTTTGGTATAAGATGCCTTTTTGCAATTTCAAACTTCTCGTCGGGAGTGTAACCGTCCACTTCAATAATTTCCATTCTGTCCCTTAATGGATCGGGAATTGAATAAACATCATTTGCGGTTGTAATAAACAAAACATCCGACAAGTCAAATGGTATCTCTATATAATTATCTTTGAATTCATTATTTTGTTCATAATCCAATACCTCTAACATAGCAGAGGCGGGGTCACCCTTGTAATCAGAACTCATTTTATCAATTTCATCAAGTAAAATCAGAGGGTTCGAAGACTTTGCCTGAGTTAATGCAGAAATGATTCTGCCGGGCATTGACCCCAAATATGTTTTTCTGTGTCCTCTTATCTCACTCTCATCTTTAACACCGCCTAAAGAAATCCTTACATAGTTTCTGTTTAATGCTTCAGCAAGTGATTTTGCAATAGATGTTTTACCTACACCCGGCGGACCTGAAAGACAAATTATATTACCATTGGTTTTGCCTCCGAGTTCTTTAACCGCAAAGAATTCTAAAATTCGTTCTTTTACTTTTGCAAGACCATAATGGTCTCTTTCCAGAATTCTATGTGCTTCCTTAACATCAACAGTTTCTTTTGTTTTAATATTCCACGGAAGATCCAAAACGGTATCAAGGTACATCGTAATAACCGCCGCCTCAGGTGAACTGGGAGCAAGACGATTTAATTTAGATAACTCCTTTATAAGTTTTTCTTCGCTGTCAGACGAAAGCTCTAATGATAAAATTTTGTTTCTGTACTCCTCAATTTCGTCATTCTGTGTATCGCCTTCATCCAAATTTTCTTTGATAGTTTTCAGTTGTTCCCGCAGATAGTACTCACGCTGTGATTTGTCAATAGACGATTTAGTTTCACTACTGATCTGTTGGTCAATTTTAAGAATTTCAATCTCATCATTAAGAAGTTTTATGAGTCTGCAAGATGCCTCTTTTATATCAAGTTCTTCAAGTATCGCTTGAAGTTCATTATATTCAAATTGAAAATTACCTGCAACGGTATTTATTAAATCAGACAGTGTATCTGTATTCATTACATCACGAATAAGTTTAGAGGATATAGAACTATTAAGAGCATAAGCATTCATAACAAGTGTCCTGATCTTCCGTTTTAATGCTATGATCTCCATATCCTGTTCGTTGTAAACATAACCATTTGCAGGTGCTGATGTAACCAAAAAATAATCTTTACAATCCTCAAAACTGATAATTTCACCCTTTTGTATACCAAGCACAGAAATGTTGTATGTATCAGACGAAGTTTGGAAAACCTGTTTAATTTCGCAATAAGTACCAACAGCATAAATGTCGTCCTGACCGGGGTTGGTAATCTCCGTATTCTTTTGAGCACAAAGTAAAACCGTTCTTCCGTTTTCCATTGATGATTTCAGTGCATTCACAGATTTATCTCTGGCAACATCAAAACTAATTGTTGTTCCCGGAAATATTACCAAACCTCTGAGAACAATAAGTGGTGTAATCTTCAAATCCATATTTAAGTCCTATACTTTCTAAATTCAAATAAATCTCAATTGGAGTGGGTGTCCACCCACTCCAAGAGATGTTAAAATACGCTTATTCAGCAGTTTCTTCCTGCTCTGCAACTTCCTGAGTTTCAGTTGCTTCAGAAACTTCAGGAGCCGGCTCTTCTTTAGATAAGAGTGCTCTTATGCTAAGTCCGATTTTTCTTGTTTCTTCATTAATTTCAATAACTTTTGCATCAACCTCTTGTCCAACAGAAAGTACATCTGCGGGTTTTCCTATCTTTCTGTCTGCAATCTGAGATATATGAATAAGTCCATCAACACCGGGTATGATTTCAGCAAAAGCTCCAAAAGGTGTTAATCTTACGATCTTGCATTTGATCACATCATCAAGTTTTACTGTGCTCATAACTTTAAGCCACGGATCATCTTCTGCTTTTTTGTGACCTAATGAAATCTTTTTAGTTTCCGGATCAAAACTAAGAACCTTTACTGTTAATATATCACCAGGTTTAACAATTTCGGAAGGATTTTTAATTCTATCCCATGTAAGTTCAGACACATGAACTAATCCGTCAACTCCGCCTATATCAACAAAAACGCCGAAGTTCGTGACAGATTTAACGACACCGTCAATTACTTTGCCGACTTCTATTGATGACCAAAGTGCTTCTGCCCTTTCTTTTCTTTCAGCAACCAACAAAGTTTTGATATTTCCTACTACTTTTCTTCTTCTCTTATCCATTTCAATAATTTTAAGAGTTACTTCTTTGCCCACCATCGGAGTAAGGTCTTCAGTAAATCTTTCTGTTGCAAGCGAAGCCGGAACAAAGACTTTGGTTCCCAAGGCAATAACAATAATACCGCCTTTTACAACTTCGGTAACAACACCTTTAACCGGTGTTCCTGCCTCATAAGCCTCAACTATTTCCTTCTGTGCTGCAATTGCCTCAAGTTTTCTCATTGAAAGTGTAACATAACCTTCAACATCGTTGACTCTTACAACAAACGCCTCAATTTCCTGACCGACTTTAAGCAAGTCATTAATGTTTGCATTTGGCTTAATTGAAACCTGGTCAACCGGGATTATACCGTCAGCCTTGGTATCTAAATCCACATACACTTCGGTAGGAGTTATTTTAATAACTGTTCCCTTAACGATATCCCCTGTATTTAAAGGTTTTAATGTGTTTTCAAGAGCCTCCTCAAAATTCAATTCTTTTTCTTCTAACATATCAATTACCTCCTTTATTATGTACGCCGGAGTAGATGCTCCGGCGGTAACACCAACGCATTTGTAATTTAAAACACTTTTATCAAGTTGCGATGCATTCTCTATATGATAAACATTTTTACAATAGTTTTTTGCTACTCTGCAAAGTTTTGTTGTGTTGGAACTGTTGTTTCCGCCTATTACCAAAACCGCATCACAAGTTTTGGATAAACTAATGATCTCTTTTTGTCTGTCAGATGTTGAATCACATATAGTGTCAAAGATAATGGAATCAGGATACAATTCAATTATTCTTGCCTTAATCTTACCCCATAAATTTCTTTCAAAAGTTGTCTGTGACACAACACAAACTTTACTAAAACTAAAACTGTCCGAAACATCTTCAAGAGAAGAAATAACCTTGGCATTATTATCACACCAGCCGAGTATTCCTTTAACCTCAGGATGTTCCAAATCACCCACAATAAAGATATTATAACTCATTTTATAATATTTTTCAACTATATTATGAATTTTTTTAACAAAAGGGCAAGTTGCATCTATTATCTCACAATTATTTTCCTTTAATATTTTAGTCATACGCTTTGAAACCCCGTGTGAGCGTATAACAACACAGGCATTTTTCGGTATATTATCACAATCGTTTAAAATTTTAACTCCCTTTTCCGAAAAATGCTTTATTACATCAGGATTATGAATAATAGGCCCTAATGTGTATAAATTATTATGTATTTCACAAGCATCATTAAGAATTTTTACTGCTCTGTCAACGCCAAAACAATATCCGGCCGTATCTGCAAGTATTATTTTCATTAATTTTCCACCATATTTTTCATATTATCAACAATTTTTCTTGTAATCTCTTTGCATTCTTCTGTAGAATACCTTTTTCCATACTCGAATTCATAAGGCTTCGAAAGTACTATCTGCAAATGTGAAAAAATCTTATATTCACCTTTTATAGCAGCAGTAACAATAGGAACACCGCACTTTGACGCAATAACAACTGCACCGGCCTTTGCTCCGTCGGTATCAACCTTAGAGTTTCTGTGCCCCTCCGGAAATATACCCAAAACCTCACCGTTTCTCAGTACCTTTATACACTTTTTAACAGCATTGAAATCATTACCTTGTCTGTCAATAGGTATAGCACCAAGTTTTTTTAGCAGAACACCAAAAGGTTTAAAAGCAAATAATTCTTTTTTTGCCATAAAATTAATATCCCTGTCAAAACTGACATAAAGAAGTATCACATCAAGCATACTCCTATGGTTAGCCACCAAAACAAAAGGACGGTCTTCTAAAAAATTTTCTATACCAACGATTTTTACTTTAAATATAAAATGTGTAAAAGGTTTAAAAATAATCCTTGCAATCTTTCTAAGCATCTATATCTCCTATAATTTCCAAAATCAATTTTACAGATTCGTCAAAATCCATATCGGATGTGTCTACTACAACAGCATCAACAGCCTTTTTTAAGGGGGAAAATGTTCTTTCAGAATCATTTTTGTCTCTCTTTATAATTTCTCTTAAAACTTCGTTATAGTCAACCTTCTGCCCTGCAGCATCAAGTTCCAAATATCGCCTTTCTGCCCTTTTTTCAGCAGTTGCGGTTAAAAATATCTTTTTTTCAGCATCGGGAAGAATATATGTTCCGGCATCTCTGCCATCCATTATAACATTCTGATTCTCAGCAAGTTTTCTTTGAAGTTCCACAAGTTTCATTCTCACCGAAATAATTTTAGCAACATCTGACGCAGCCATTGAAACCTCATTTGTTCTTATTAACGCTGTAACATTTTCACCATTCAAAATTACAGACTGTTCATTGTTTTCGTAAGCAATGGTTATATCAATATCCTCAAGATGTTGTTCAACTTGACTTCCATCTTTTGTATCAATCCCGTTTCTGAGGCAGTAAAGGCCAACCGTTCTATACATTGCACCTGTATCAATATAAATGATACCTATTCTCTTTGCAATCTCCTTTGCAATTGAACTTTTTCCGGCACCTGAAGGTCCGTCAATCGTTATTTTCATATCACCATATCCTTTGTTTATTCTGCAGCACTAGCCCCGGCAAGATGTCCCGTAGAAAAAGCAATTTGAAGGTTATATCCGCCTGTGTAAGCATCAACATCAATAATCTCACCGCAAAAATACAACCCACTAACCAATTTAGACTCCATAGTTGACGGTGAAATCTCGGAGGTTTTAATACCACCAGATGTGATAATTGCTTCTTCTATAGGTCCAAGGCCGCTGACTGACATATTAATATTTTTTATTGTATTAACAAGCAGCGATCTTTCTTCTCTCGTAATATTATTAATCTTTTTGTCAGACGGAATGCCGGACAACTGAATTATTGTCTGAATCATTTTCTTTGGCAGCAGTTCAGACAATGAATTTGAAAACTGTTTATTTATGTACTTGCTGAAATCCCTTAACACTCTCGCATCTAACTGTTTTTCCGAAAGTGCGGGTTTAAGGTCAAGTACCAAACTGTAATTAGCATCAGACTTAATATGAGAACTTGCTGAAAGAATTATGGGACCGGAAACCCCATCATGAGTGAAAATCATTTCTCCCATATTCGAAAAAATCGCCTTTGAATCTTTATATAGAGTAACTCTAACATTTTTCAGCGATAGTCCTTGCATCTCTCCGCAAAATTTTTCTTTAATTTTTATTGAAACCAGCGAAGGTTTAAGAGGCACAACAGTATGGCCGAATTTTTGTGCAAACCTATACCCGTCACCTGTTGAACCGGTAAGAGGATATGACATTCCGCCCGTTGCTATTATGACTTTCTCTGATGAAAACATTTTATTATCAGTAAATACCGAAAAGCCGCAATCAGTTTTTAAAATCTTTATAACCCGTTCATTTACCACTTTAACACCGGCATTGTCTACAAATCTGATTAAAGCATTTACAACATCAACTGCTTTATCTGAAACAGGAAAAACCCTGCCTCCACGCTCAACTTTTGTTTCTACACCAAGAGCGTTAAAAAAATCTATTACTGAATAATTATTAAAATCATAAAAAGAACTGTATAAAAATTTCGGATTCACCGTTATATTATTAAAGAATTCAGAATTGTCAGCAATATTTGTTATATTGCATCGGCCTTTACCCGTAATTCTTAATTTTCTGCCCAAAAATTTATTTCGTTCTATAAGTAAAACAGACCTGCCGCGATTTGCTGCAACTCCGGCGGCAACCATACCGGAGGCACCGCCGCCGATAACAGTGATATCATATTTATCTGTCATTTTTTCCGTTATCATAGACACTATACTCGTCCCATATCTCCTCAAGTTTGTTTAAGGTTTCGGTCACTTCTTCTTTCTTCTTAATTCCGACTGCCACAGCCAAAGCATTAACAAGGCTGAGCGGTGCAACCAAAGAATCAACAAACGAGACCATATCGCTTACAGCAAGAAGTTTGTAATTACAGTAAGGAATTATCGGCGATTGTTCCGTATCGGTAATTCCGATAACAACCGCTCCTCTATTTCTTGCATACTGCAATATTTTACAAGTCCTTTTTGAATATCTGGGAAATGTAATACCGATTATAACATCATCCCTGTCAATTCTGAATGTCTGTTCAAACATTTCACTCATTGTATTGGTGTATACAACTTTAACATTATTAAAAGTTAAATTCATATAAAAACCCAAATACTGTGCAAGAGAATACGAACTCCTGATTCCTAAAATATAAATCGTTTTGGCATTTAATATAGCATCAATAGATTTATCAAAATGCTCTTTATCAATATGCTCCAATGTATCTTTAAGCATAGAAATATCAGCAGTTATAACTTTGGAAAGAATATCCTTATTAGCCATTTTATCAAAAGTTAAATTATATCTCTGAAGTGATGTAAGTCTTGTTTTTACTACCTCGCCAAGAGAATCCTGAAGTTCCGGAAAACCGCTGTAACCCAAGGAATTCGCAAAACGAACTACTGTAGATTCGCTCACTCCTACTTCAACTCCTAATTTAGATGCCGTTAAAAATGCTGCTTTGTCGTAGTTACCAATAATGTAATCGGCAATTTTTTTATGCCCCTTACTCATTTTCGGACGATGTTCTTCAATTAATTCTAAAACACTTCTCATTGATATTCCTCTCTCACTTAACAAGTTTGGCAATTTCTTCCGCAGTTAAATGTCTCCATTTTCCATATGGCAAATTACCCAATATTACATCGCCTATTGCTATTCTCTTTAAATAAACAACCGGGTGACCTACCGCATCAAACATCCTTCTTATCTGTCTGTTTTTACCTTCACATATTGAAATCTCAACGGCTGTAAGTCCGTTTGGCAATACTTCCGTAAGTTTAACCTTTGCCGGTGCCGTAATACCGTCTTCAAGTTCAACACCGCGCCTTAACTGATTTACAGTTTTGTAAGAAACAGTACCTCCCTTAACATAAGCAATATATGTCTTGTATATTTTGTGCGAGGGATGTATGACTTTTTCAGCAAAATCTCCATCATTTGTAAGAAAAATCAATCCTTCTGTGTTATAATCCAACCTTCCTACACAAAACAAGCGTTCTTTAATATCTTTTTTCAAAATATCAACTACTGTGTTTCTTCCGAACTGTTCCTTTGAAGTGGCTACACAGCCATTAGGTTTATGAAGCATAACATATATCTTCTTTTCCGGTTTTACAAGTTTACCATAAACTTTAACTTCATCTGCTTCAGGATCAATCTTCTGACCGATATTCGCATAAACGACATTTACAACAACTTTATTCTGCTGTATAATTTTTTCTGCTTCGCGGCGTGAACAAACACCGCACTCAGAAAGAAACTTTTGAATTCTTATTTCCATTTTCATCTCCGTATTTATTTTCACAAACACTGATATTATACATAAACTGCATCAAAAAGTCAATATTATTACTCACTAAAATGCAAGAACTTAAGTATAACATCGTCAATTTTCCGTACCCGTTTATATTCAGATGACTCTCTTGCAACAATATCTACTTCTGCACTTTCCACGCCGTTAATATAAACCCGTGTAAATCCTACTTTTTCGCCAACTTTTACAGGTGCTATAACACGCATAACAACAGTTTCCGTAGTAATCTCATCATCATGCTTTATATTGAAACTGATTGAATTCTTGTATTTAACGCCAATTTTTTCTTTTTTTCCGTAATTGACCTTGATTTTGTCAAATTTGACATCATCTTTTATTGTGAAATTCTCAGTAAGTTGGTCAAACCCGTAATTTAACATATTTATGTGATCGTTCCAGTCATCAGGATCATTCAGTGTAACTGCAATAAGTTCATTGCCATTTTTCATAGCAGAAGACACCAAACACCTACCGTCTTTCTTTGTATATCCTGTTTTAACTCCGGTACACCATTTGTACATTTTAAGAAGTTTATTGTGATTGTTTAAAACTCTGTTATATTTGCTATTTTCCCAACTGATACTTTTCTTTTTCGTAGAAACGATTTTTCTGAATGTATCATTCTTCATTGCATAAGCAGTAA
>CAKSDT010000032.1 GCA_934446135.1 uncultured Clostridia bacterium | reverse complement strand
TCACTCTTTCTCGTCTTCGTCTTGCCATAAAAAATTCCCCCTACGATCTATCATAGAAGGAATCATTTTTACAGACTTTTTTTCACACTCTCCCGAACATAAACTCTGCCGTATACACATACGCCGACAAATTCATGTTCGGCAAATTCACCTTCCCTTTTCGAAGCCCCCAGTGTGTCGATAAGTTTATCGACACACTGAAAAACAGGGTGCATTTTGCACCCTGTTTTTTTAAAAAAATTACTCTTCTGTTACTTCTTTTTCCGGTTGTTCGGTTTCGTCAGGTGTTTCGGGCAATTCCGGTGTGGGTTCGGTACTTTCTTCCGGTGTTTCTTCAACAGGCGGTGCAGGAACTTCAGGTTCTGTCGTGGCTGTTTTTGTGTTTCTTAAAACTTTTTGTTTTGTCGGGAGATATGTGCTTTTAGGCAAAGACTCTGTTTTTATGACTTTTCCGTTTTCAATTACCTGTCTTGCTGAAACAACAACACATCCGTTTACACCTCTTTGAATGATTTTTTCAGTTCCTGGACTCAGTGTTTCATCTTCTGTGTATTCAGTTTCGAAAGGAATGGTTGAAACCGTAGTGTTTAAAACATTAATTTTATAGTTGTTTTCTTTTGTGCCGAGTATAGAAACGGTACAAACTCCTCCCGAGGCATCGGCAGATATTTTTATCGGTTTTGAGAGTGTATTTTTAAATTTGAAGTCAATAGTTCCCCAGGAAACTGTCGCGTCCTGACCTTTTGGAACATAAGAAACAGGCAGTGAGTGATTCGTTCTTGATACTATACCAAGATTTGAATACAAAACGGCATTGTAAAGTGTTGATGAAACCTGACATATTCCGCCCCCTATACCGTCTACTACATTTGAGCCGACATATACATGTGCAGATTTGAAGCCTGCAGAAGCGGTCCTGTTTCCAACGACCCCGTTATATGAAAAAACTTCTCCCGGATTCAAAACTGTGCCGTTAATTTTTGATGCTGCAAGCGATACATTTGATGCTCTGTTTGAATCAGCAGTACTGTAATAAGTTTTATATGTTGCAATAGTATCTTTAAAAAACTTATTTGTGAGCATATCAAGGGTGATTTCAGGTTCTGTTACCAATAAATCGATTTCGATTATGTCAGATTCATTTGCATTTTTTATGATTTGCTTCGCTTTTTTTACATCAAAGTCGTACCCGTTTTTAGACGGAGTTATTTTTTCTGTTTTTTCATCAACTGACGCATTTACAGGTTTAGAATGGACTTCTTTGTATATTTTGTTAATGTCAATACCATCGTACTTTTTATCCTTTGTACTTACTTCTATTTCTTTTGTAAATGCTGAAGAAAATGCTGAAGAAAATGCTTTTAGAACTTCTTTTAATGTCTTGTCGGTATCGATTGTTTTGCCGCTTTTACCCGGGTATATTATAAGTTTGTCACCGTCTATTTCGTAACTTGTATCAATATAAGCATCAGGGATACCGGACTGGAACTCTGAAATTTTATCTTTAACAGATTCTTCCGAAATGTTTGAAATCAGATTTACATTTCTTTTAACAAACGGAGTGGAAAATGTGAAAATTTTATCAAACAGATTTTTTCTGCCTGTTTTATAAGCATCCTGTGCAGTTTTTTTAAAATTGTATTCTCCGTAATCTGCAAAATTCAGTTCGATTTTGTCATTTCCCGATTTAAGTTTAACAACAGGAGTTTCCGAAAAAAAGGTATTTAGTTTTTCTTCCGCATCCTTTTGTGTAAGTCCGCCAAGGGGTATTCCTTCCGAGGAAATGCCTCTGTAGATTTTGGAATAGTTTACGCCCATAACCGAAACAGAGGTAATAAGAACGACTAACAAAATGGCAGAAATTATAATTATTATTTTGTTTTTCAAGGCATTTCCCTCCATTAATAGCCGAGACTTTCGTTTACTATTATTACTTTAATTCTGTTTTTGATTCGTTGCCTGCCAAAGAACACATAATCGGCACATATTCTGGATTCACTGCTGCAACCGTTTGGTATTTCAGTATTTTCGGAATTAAGTGAAATACATTTTCCGGTTTTGCTGCAGTAAGTTTCACAGTTTAATCTTTTTGCATTAAGAGGGGCAGCAATTTCCTTTACTCTTTTAATGGCCTCATCTGCATTTTTTACTATTTTATTCTTTCCCGCAACAATTATTACCTGCTTAGGACCGAATATCATGGCGGAAACTCTGTTTCCGGTTCCGTCAACCTGATAAATATATCCATCCTCGGTTATTGCATTTGCACTTCCCAGAAATGAGTCAGCGTCAAATGTTTTTATGTATATATCTCTGACTTCCTCGGGTGATATTCCGGGAATTGAGCGGTCAAGAAAATTGTATTTTCCGCTTTTTAAAAGGTCGGTTATCTTACATTCCGAAAGAGTCATACTCCCGCCGGCAGAAATTACAGAGTTTTCTTCTAAAAGAGTTTCTGTTATATTAAGTGCATCCTCTTTTGTTTCAGCATAAATGCCCTGTATATTGTTTTTTGCAAGATTTGAAATTGTTTTTTCGATTATTTTATCCATATTACGCCTCCGCATAAATATATATATACTTAATTTTAACTTATATACTTATGTTTGTCAATTAAATTCCGTTGACAATGTTATGTAAGTATTGTAAAATTTATGTATGACAAATAATGAGAGAAGGGATATAATGTCACTTGTTTATAATAAGGACGGAAGAGAATATCATATAAATTTAAAGAAAAACGAAGTTGGAGAGTATGTCATTCTCCCGGGTGACCCTAAAAGATGCGAGGTAATTGCAAAATATTTTGATAATGCTGAAAAAGTAATGCAAAACCGTGAATATACAACTTATACAGGGTATCTGTCAGGCCGGAAAGTTAGTGCTGTATCGACAGGGATAGGAGGTGCCTCAACCGCAATTGCAGTCGAAGAACTCGCAAACATCGGTGTTCACACTTTTATAAGAGTCGGAACATCGGGCGGAATGGCCCTTAATGTTGAGGCAGGTGATATTGTAATTGCAAACGCATCCATCAAACTTGACGGAACACCGGACGAATATGTGCCTAAAGAAGTTCCGGCAGTTGCTGACTTTTTTGTGACGGAAGCACTTTATAAAGCCTGCAAAAATCTTGGATACAGGTATCATATAGGAACAGTTCAGTGTAAGGATTCGTTTTACGGTCAGCACAGTCCCGAAACTATGCCTGTTTCATACGATTTAATTAATAAATGGAACGCATATATAAAATGCGGAGCACTTGCAAGCGAAATGGAGTCTTCCACGCTTTTTACGGTGGGAGCGGTAAGAAAATTAAGAACAGGGACAGTACTTTTGGTAGTCGGAAATCAGGAAAGGAGAAAAAAAGGACATCCTGAACAGTTAAATTACGATGTTGATATGCCTGTTAAAGCGGCGGTTGAGGAAATAAAAATTCTTATTGAGAGTGATAAAAATGGAAAATAAAAGGTTGATTGAACTGGCAGAAGAAGCAATGGAACTTGCATATGCACCGTATTCAAACTTTAAAGTCGGGGCAGCACTTTGCTTAAGAGACGGAACTTTGTATACGGGCTCAAATGTTGAAAATTCATCTTATCCGGTTGGTTGCTGTGCCGAGAGAGTTGCAATTTTTAAGGCGGTTTCGGACGGTGAAAGGGATTTTGCAAAAATTGCGATTGTGGGCTGTAAAGACGGCAAAATATCAGATTACACATACCCTTGCGGAATGTGCAGACAAACCATTTCAGAATTCTGCGGACCGGATTTTAAAATTATTCTTTTCAACGGAAAGGAACAAAAGGAGTTTTCGGCAGAGGAATTGCTGCCTTATGCTTTCACTTATAAATTGACAAAAAAAGAGGAAAAGACGAATGATAGGAACAGGAACGATAATTAACAGTATAGGTATAGTGGCAGGCGGAATTGTCGGTCATTTTACGGGGAAATTTTTTAAAGAAAAACAGCAGGACGCAGTAAACAAGGTTTGCGGACTGAGTGTAATGTTTATAGCAATTTCCGGTGCGATGAGCGGAATGCTTAAAATGAATAACGGTAAAATTACAAGCGGGAAGTCAATACTGGTTGTGTTATGCGTTGTAATCGGCACGATTGCGGGAGAATTTGTAGGAATAGAAAACGGATTTGAAAAATTCGGTGAGTGGCTTAAAAATAAAACTGGAAATGGCGAGGATGCAGAATTTGTAAATGCCTTTGTGACCGCCTCATTAACGGTTTCAATTGGGGCAATGGCAATAGTCGGTGCCATACAGGATGGACTTACGGGAGATTATTCAACCCTTGCAGTAAAAACTGTTCTGGATTTTATAATTGTTTCGGTTATGACATCATCAATGGGGAAGGGATGCGTTTTTTCCGCAATTCCTGTGTTTGTTTTTGAGGGGTTCATAACATTGCTTGCAAGACTTGTTTCGCCAATTATGACGGAAACGGCCGTTTCATATCTGTCTTTGGTTGGTTCTGTTCTCATATTTTGTATCGGTGTAAACAGTGTTTGGGGAAAGAAATTCCGTGTTGCAAATATGCTTCCGGCAATGATTTTGGCAATAATTGCAGCTTATCTTCCGTTTGGATTTTAGTTTCAGACATACATCGCATAATTTAATCGAAAACATAGCAAAATAATGCACTGTTTCTCAATAAAGCACACTTGAAAACAGTTACAGAATTAAGGTATAATTACCGTAGAGAACTGTATAGGAGGATTGCTTTGCATTATGAACAGGAAACTATGGTATAAAAAAGCAGCCGGAGTTTGGGAAGAGGCTATTCCGATAGGCAACGGCAGAGTAGGTGCAATGGTATTTTCGGGGGCCGTATCGGACAGATTTCAGATTAATGAGGAAACATTGTGGTCGGGTTATCCTGATATGGTTAAGGATAAACATTCAATGTCTGATATCAGGAAAATAAGGGACCTTATTCATAAGAAAGAATATAAGGCGGCTACGGATATGACATCGGATGTTATGTTCGGAGTTACATCACAGGCATATGTAAGTTACGGAAGTATGTTTATAGATATTGTGAATTCTCCGGACACCGTTACAGATTACAAACGGGAACTTGACCTTGAAACGGGTGTAGTAAAGACAGAATATAAACTTGATGGTAAATGTGTTACGAAAGAGGCATTTGTATCTTTAACGGACGATGTTATGGCAATTAAAATAAAGAGTGAAACTCCGCTGGATTTTCATATATATCAGGCAGTAGAGATGCAGCATAGTGTTGAATATACACCCGATACAGTAACTGTAAGCGGAAAGTGCCCTACATACATAGATTTTGAGGAAAGATACGCAAAATATGATGAAGACAAAGAAAGTGTGAGGTTTTGTTCAAGGATAAGGGCAATTTCCAAAGGGCGGACTTATTCGGGAGGAAATTCAATCTGGATTGACAAAGCAGATGAAGTTGTAATTTTGTTTTCAATCAAAACGAGTTTTAACGGATATAACAAAATGCCGGTATCAGAAGGAAAAGAATATGTTAACTCTTCATTAGAGGCGTTAAACAAAGCGGCAGAATTTTCGTTTGAAGAATTAAAAGAGCACCATACAAATGAATATAAAAAATATTTTGACAGAGTGTCTTTAAAAATAGACGGTGAGAATTTTGACAGTATTCCGACCGATGAGCGTATAAAAAATGTTTCTGACGGAATTACAGATAACGGACTTACAACTCTTTTGTTTGACTATTCAAGATATCTTACGATTGCAAGTTCGCTTTGCGGAACACAGCCGGGAACTCTTCAGGGAATTTGGTGCTATCATGTGTTTGCACCGTGGAATTGTAATTACACAATGAATATAAACACGCAAATGAATTATTGGCCGACAGAGACAATGAATTTGGGTGAATGTCATATGCCGCTTTTTAAAATGCTCAGGGAGTTTTCCGAAAAAGGAAATGTATTGGGATTAAGAGGCTGGGCATCATGGCATAACAGTGATTTATGGCGTTTTAATTGCGGAGCAACCAAAGGAGTATTGTGGGGATTTTGGTTGATGGGCGGATTTTGGTCAACCCGTCATATATGGGAACATTATATACACACAGGTGATAAGGAATTTCTTAAAGAGTATTATCCTGTGATGGTTGAGGCAACAAAGTTTTTAGAGGACTGGATGTATGAAAACCAGGAAGGCAGGTTAGTGACCGGACCGTCAACCTCACCGGAAAATGAGTTTGTATATAACGGAGAAAAATGCTGCGTTTGCGAAGGCAGTGCAATGGATATGTCAATAATTTATGATTTGTTTGACAAAACCATCAAAGCGTCTTGTGTGCTGGGTGAAGATTCAAAGCATCTTGAGGAAATCAAATCAAAGTTGGCACCGGTAAAAATCGGGAAGGACGGACGAATTCTTGAGTGGGGAGAAGAATTTGAGGAAAATGAGTTGGGGCACAGACACATATCCCACTTGTACGGATTTTATCCTGCCGACATTATGGAGTATGAGAAATACGCAGAACCTGTAAGGAAAACGCTTGAAACACGCCTTGAAAACGGAGGCGGACACACAGGCTGGTCAAACGCATGGATAGCAAATGTATATGCAAGATTAAAAGACGGAGAGAAAGTAAACCGTCATATAAAGAATATGTTTAAAAAGTCTATATATCCGAATATGTTTGATGCACACCCTCCTTTCCAGATAGACGGAAACTTCGGTATCGCCGCAGCAATATGCGAAGCACTTATGCAGAGTCATACCGGCAGGATAGAGTTGCTTCCTGCACTTCCTGAGGAATGGAAATCGGGAGAAGTGAAGGGGTTTGTTACAAGAACCGGAAAAATAATTGACTTTTCATGGGAAAACGGACAAATTACACATCAGAATATAAAAGATAACAAATAATGAATTGAATGTAAAACAAATGGTTGCAGTAAAACAAAGTCATTTTACTGCAACCATTTGTTTTTTTATTTATCATACTCCAAATCTGAGTATAGTGCATTACGCAAACCTGTTTCCAACAAGATATCCCGAATATATATATGTTGAAAATATACGAGAGAAATTTTGTTTTGGGTATCAACCATTGAAAAACTTCCTGCTGCTCCGTCCCATCCAAATTCACCTATTGGACTAAGTGAAGAACTTTCTGCTTTGTCAGTGTGAACACGAACTCCCAATCCATACCCGTATCCCGGGCGTGAATCACTTTGAAAATCCGCTTTTTGCTGTTCGTTTAAACGGTTAGTTGACATAAGTTCAATTGATGCGGAAGACAAAATTCTATTTCCTGTTTTTCCTACTCCATTACACGCTAACGCATCGCAGAATAATGAATAATCTTCAGGGCAGGAACACAACCCTGCACCGCCGCTTTCATAATCGTTAGATAAAATATGAGGACACTCAAGCGGTGCTTTTTTTGGTTTCCCGTCATTTCCAAATTCATAAAGTGAGGCCATTTTTGCGAGAAGAACACTATCTTTAGGTAATCCAAAAAATGTATTTTTCATTCCTAACGGTTCAAAAATATTTTCTTTTATGTATTCACTTAGCTTCTTGCCCGACCAGACTTCAATCAATGCACCTAAAACATCGTGACACAGACTATATAAGAATTTTGAACCCGGCTCAAAACCGAGGACTGTTTTTGACATTGCACTGACTAAATCTCTTGTAGAGGTTTTACCTTGTGCCAATGCTTTTCTGATTCCGTCTGCGTTTAAATCATAATCAAGTCCCGCACACATTGTGAACAAATGTTTCACTCTTATAGAATTTTTTGCGTAACCGCCTCCTACAATTCTCATTTTCCCGAATTCCGGTAGGTATTTTGATATAGGATCTTCCATATTATATTTACCTTTTTCGTATAGTTGAAGTGCGGCTGTGCAAGTCACCATTTTTGTTAATGAGAATATGAAGTACAATTCATCTCCCGTTATATTGGTGTTTGTTTCTATATCTTTTTTTCCGTAAAAATGCCTATATATCATTTTGTGTTCTTTGTATATGATGCAATCTACGCTTGGGGTATTTATATCGTCAACAAGATGATCCAGGTAAGAAGTTAACCTTTCAAAATTCATATTAAAAATCTCTCCTCCTATATATAAATTTAATTGCCATTAAGAATTTCATGCTATTATGGCAATAGTATAACAGAACCAAATTCAATTGTACAGAATTAACAAAAACATCCTAAAATAGTGTACTATTTCTTAAAAATGATAATTGAAAACAGTTACAGAATTAAGGTATAATTACCGTAGAGAACTGTATAGGAGGATTGCTTTGCATTATGAACAGGAAACTATGGTATAAAAAAGCAGCCGGAGTTTGGGAAGAGGCTATTCCGATAGGCAACGGCAGAGTAGGTGCAATGGTATTTTCGGGGGCCGTATCGGACAGATTTCAGATTAATGAGGAAACATTGTGGTCGGGTTATCCTGATATGGTTAAGGATAAACATTCAATGTCTGATATCAGGAAAATAAGGGACCTTATTCATAAGAAAGAATATAAGGCGGCTACGGATATGACATCGGATGTTATGTTCGGAGTTACATCACAGGCATATGTAAGTTACGGAAGTATGTTTATAGATATTGTGAATTCTCCGGACACCGTTACAGATTACAAACGGGAACTTGACCTTGAAACGGGTGTAGTAAAGACAGAATATAAACTTGATGGTAAATGTGTTACGAAAGAGGCATTTGTATCTTTAACGGACGATGTTATGGCAATTAAAATAAAGAGTGAAACTCCGCTGGATTTTCATATATATCAGGCAGTAGAGATGCAGCATAGTGTTGAATATACACCCGATACAGTAACTGTAAGCGGAAAGTGCCCTACATACATAGATTTTGAGGAAAGATACGCAAAATATGATGAAGACAAAGAAAGTGTGAGGTTTTGTTCAAGGATAAGGGCAATTTCCAAAGGGCGGACTTATTCGGGAGGAAATTCAATCTGGATTGACAAAGCAGATGAAGTTGTAATTTTGTTTTCAATCAAAACGAGTTTTAACGGATATAACAAAATGCCGGTATCAGAAGGAAAAGAATATGTTAACTCTTCATTAGAGGCGTTAAACAAAGCGGCAGAATTTTCGTTTGAAGAATTAAAAGAGCACCATACAAATGAATATAAAAAATATTTTGACAGAGTGTCTTTAAAAATAGACGGTGAGAATTTTGACAGTATTCCGACCGATGAGCGTATAAAAAATGTTTCTGACGGAATTACAGATAACGGACTTACAACTCTTTTGTTTGACTATTCAAGATATCTTACGATTGCAAGTTCGCTTTGCGGAACACAGCCGGGAACTCTTCAGGGAATTTGGTGCTATCATGTGTTTGCACCGTGGAATTGTAATTACACAATGAATATAAACACGCAAATGAATTATTGGCCGACAGAGACAATGAATTTGGGTGAATGTCATATGCCGCTTTTTAAAATGCTCAGGGAGTTTTCCGAAAAAGGAAATGTATTGGGATTAAGAGGCTGGGCATCATGGCATAACAGTGATTTATGGCGTTTTAATTGCGGAGCAACCAAAGGAGTATTGTGGGGATTTTGGTTGATGGGCGGATTTTGGTCAACCCGTCATATATGGGAACATTATATACACACAGGTGATAAGGAATTTCTTAAAGAGTATTATCCTGTGATGGTTGAGGCAACAAAGTTTTTAGAGGACTGGATGTATGAAAACCAGGAAGGCAGGTTAGTGACCGGACCGTCAACCTCACCGGAAAATGAGTTTGTATATAACGGAGAAAAATGCTGCGTTTGCGAAGGCAGTGCAATGGATATGTCAATAATTTATGATTTGTTTGACAAAACCATCAAAGCGTCTTGTGTGCTGGGTGAAGATTCAAAGCATCTTGAGGAAATCAAATCAAAGTTGGCACCGGTAAAAATCGGGAAGGACGGACGAATTCTTGAGTGGGGAGAAGAATTTGAGGAAAATGAGTTGGGGCACAGACACATATCCCACTTGTACGGATTTTATCCTGCCGACATTATGGAGTATGAGAAATACGCAGAACCTGTAAGGAAAACGCTTGAAACACGCCTTGAAAACGGAGGCGGACACACAGGCTGGTCAAACGCATGGATAGCAAATGTATATGCAAGATTAAAAGACGGAGAGAAAGTAAACCGTCATATAAAGAATATGTTTAAAAAGTCTATATATCCGAATATGTTTGATGCACACCCTCCTTTCCAGATAGACGGAAACTTCGGTATCGCCGCAGCAATATGCGAAGCACTTATGCAGAGTCATACCGGCAGGATAGAGTTGCTTCCTGCACTTCCTGAGGAATGGAAATCGGGAGAAGTGAAGGGGTTTGTTACAAGAACCGGAAAAATAATTGACTTTTCATGGGAAAACGGACAAATTACACATCAGAATATAAAAGATAACAAATAATATGCAGAATAGAAGAATCTTTCAAGTTAATTTGTATGATCAGAAAAAATAGGGTGAGGGTTTGTAATGGATAATCAAAAAGAAATTACTGCAAGAGAGAAAAATAATGTCATGAAACGGATTGTTAATTGTCTAAGAAGTGATTCATTTCAATGCTATACGATAGCGGCAATACCGTTGTTATTAGTGTTCATTTTTTGCTATGTGCCGATGTTTGGAGTTATTATAGCATTCAAGGATTACAGGTATGATTTGGGAATTTTTGGAAGTAAATGGGTTGGGTTTGATAACTTCAAGTTCTTGGTTTTATCAAAAGATTTTCCGCAGATTACGTGGAATACTTTATACATGAATATTTTGTTCATTATTATAGGAACGATTGCCGCGGTAGCTTTGGGGCTGTTACTTTATCATTTAACCAGCCGCAGGGCAACGAAGGTATATCAGACAATTTTGATAACACCGAATTTCATGTCTTGGGTTGTTGTATCATATATGGCTTATGCAATATTGCATCCCCAGTATGGTATGCTCAATATGTTAATTGAGCATTTTGGAGGAAAGGGTATAGATTGGTATTCAACACCTAAGGCATGGCCGGTAATTTTGGTTATTGCATCCGTATGGAAACATTTTGGTATGGACAGTGTGATTTATTATGCTACACTTATGGGTGTAGACTCCTCTCTTTATGAGGCAGCAAAAATTGACGGTGCAAACCAGAGAAAGGTAATATGGCATATTATGCTTCCGTCACTTGTGCCGATTATTACGATACTTAGCATTATGAAGGTTGGCGGGATATTCCGTGCAGATTTCGGACTGTTTTATCAGTTAAGCCGAAATGTAGGTGCACTGTATGAAACAACAGATGTAATAGATACATATATTTTTAGAACAATGAGAGTTATGGGAGAAATGGGTCTGTCCTCGGCAGCAGGTTTGTTGCAGTCAGTGGTAGGATTTGTTTTGGTTATAGCAACAAATGCTATTGTAAAAAAAGTTTCTCCGGAAAATTCGTTGTTTTAGTCGGCAGGGGGTGAAAAATATGGATAAACAACATAAAAAAAGTCAGATAATACTTAATGTACTGTTTATAATTATGTCAGCGATAGTTCTATTTCCGTTTTTGTTAGTGGTTTCGGTGTCGCTTACGGATGAGAAATGTATAATAGCAAACGGTTACAGTTTATTGCCTCAAAAATTCAGTTTGGCTGCCTATAAATTCGTTTTTGCAAACCCGGCATCAATAGTTAACGCATATAAGATTACAATAATTGCTTCCGTTCTGTTTACTTTGATTGGTGTATTCTTAATGGCTGGTATGTCGTATGTTCTTGCAAACAAAAAGGTAAAAGGCAGATCAGGAATGTCATTTTTCCTTTACTTCACGATGCTATTCTCGGGCGGTCTTGTTCCAACATATATACTTATAACAAAGTATCTTCACTTAGATGATACGCTTTGGGTATACATAATTCCGGGTTTGATAAATCCGTGGTATGTTTTTATGATGAGAACATCATTTTCACAACTTCCTACTGCGTTAAGTGAGGCGGCAAAAATTGACGGTGCAAGTCAGTACAGAATATTTTTCCAGATAAGTTTGCCACTTGTAAAACCTGTAATTGCTACGGTTGCATTATTTTTATTTCTTTCAAAATGGAATGACTGGATGACTGCAATGCTATATATAAATGATTCGGATCTTATCAGTTTGCAATATTTACTCCAAAAAATAATGCAGAATATTCAGATGCTTCAGAATGAAAACTCGGCAGCAATGGGTTTGATGGACTTTGCGGACATACCGTCTGAAACTGTAAGGATGGCAATGGCTGTTGTAGTTGCAGGACCGGCACTTTTGGTGTTCCCGTTCTTCCAAAAGTATTTTGTAAAAGGAATGACGGTTGGTTCTGTAAAAGGTTGATTCTATAAATTAATTTTATATAAAAAAGGAGATATTTATTATGAAAAAGGTAATAGCATTAATACTCGCAGTGTGTATGGTTCTTCCATTTACAGGCTGCGGCAAAAAGAAACAGACCGCCGGAGGCGTACCTACATTGGTATGGCTTATGTGGGGCGATAAACAGTCAGATAATGATGCGGTTATGGCAAAAGTTAACGAAATCACAGTGCCCGCTATCGGTGCAAAGATTCAGATACAGTATATTGATCAGGGAGCATACTCTGAGCGTATGAAGATGAATATGGCAAGCGGTACAGACTCGTATGATTTATGCTTTACCGGTTTTATCAACGGTTATTCATCAGCAGCACAAAAAGGAGGCTTGCTTGATATAACAGAATATATTGAAAAAATGCCCGATCTTAAGAAATCAATTCCCGATTATTTATGGGATAGTGTAACACTTGACGGGAAAATCTACGCTGTACCCAATCAGCAGGTTTTTGCAAATTCATCGTCTGTAAACATAAAAAAGGATTTGGCGGACGAATATGGCTTGGATGTTGATAAAATTGTGTATATGGAAGATCTTGAACCGTTCTTGAAATGGGTGAAAGAGACCCATCCCGAAGTATATCCTTTCAGGACGACTGCGGTTATTGGAAATTATAAAGGCAGAATTGAGAAAGAAGGGGTTGCCACGGGTATTTCCGTTACAATCGAGAATGGTAAAACAATTGCAAAAAAAGATATAGACTTTAAAGATTTTGAAACATATCCGAGACTTATGAGCGAATGGTTCAAAAAAGGTTACATAAGAAAAGATGTTGCCGCAGTGATGGAAGATGATCAGGACTATAAAGCCGGCAAGTATGCAGTATCAATGACTACATGGAAACCTGGAGTCGCACAGGCAATTTATGCAAATACAGGTTATGAAGTATATAGCAAACAGATGACAAGGGGACACCTTTCGGGTCTTATAGGTTCTTCAACGATGATTGGTGTTAATAGAAATTCAAAACATCCTGAAGAGGCTGTTAAATTCATTGAACTTATAAATACAAATAAAGATTTATATAATTTGATTTGTTTCGGAATTGAAGGTAAACATTACAATGTTGTTAATGACAGAGTAGTTATTAATAAGGAAGGCGGATATGCACCGCTCCAGGCATGGAAGTTTGGTAATCAGTTTAATGCACTTCTTATGGAAGGGCAGGATGATAGTATTTGGGAAGATACAAAGAAATTTAATGATGAGGCACTTAAGTATGATACTATTGGATTCAGTTTTGACAACACAAATGTAAGAACAGAGTACGCCCAGGTGCAGAAAGTTAATGATAAATATAACCTTATGAACAAAGGCGTAGAAAATATTGACGAGTACATTGAAGGTTATCGTAAAGAAATGAAAATGGCGGGTATAGATAAAGTTTATGAAGAATTAAACAAACAACTTAAAGACTTTCAGTCAAAGAAAGGTTGAGGAGTACGAATATGAACAAAATGATGAAAAAAGGTTTAATTGCCGCTTTGATAATTGCTATGTTGTGTCCATATGTTGTATCGGCAAACGAAATCGGACCGTTTAGCGGTGTTGATAAAACGATATTGTTTGTTTCACCGACTGCAAAACCGGGGGGAAACGGAACAATCGATAATCCATTTGATACAATAGAGAAAGCAAGAAACAGAATACGGGAACTTAAAAAAAGCGGTGAATTAGGTAAGGACGGTGCTTGTGTATACCTTCGTGAAGGAAGGTATGAATTTAATAAAACATTAATACTAGATAAAAACGATTCAGGAACTAAAGATGCCCCGATAGTATATCGCGGTTACAAAAACGAAAAAGCAATTATTACAGGAAGTAAGAAAATTCCTCTTAAGGACTTTAAAAAGGTTACAGATCAAAATATTTTAAGTAAAGTAATCGAGGAATCTGCAAGAGACAAAATCAGAGTTCTTGATTTGAAATCTACAGGATTTAATGGAAGAGAGCCGTGTTATGAACTTGCTCAAAGAGGTAATGTGGTGTTTCCGCAGCCGAGATTTAAAAGTGATGTTGTGCTGTCAGTAGATGGAATGCTGTATGGGCCGGCAAGATATCCTAACGGTGACGGAACAATGGTAATAACTGAGATATTACATCAAGGTGAAGATTCCGATTATTACGGGGATGACAAAAAAGCCAATCCTGGTTATATTCCGGAAGATCAGAGGCATCCTGAGGACGGATTTATAATAAAATCTGATAATAAGAGATACTTGAAGTGGGGCGAGCACGAACGCGGTGTTATTCAGGGATTTTTTGGCGTTGGTTGGTCAAAGAGTGATTGTTATTTTAAAATAGACAAGGAAAATGAGACAATAAATTGTACACATTCTTTGCTTTTTACAAGTTCATTTAAGAAGCCGGGTTGGACATTCTGGGCATGGCATATGCTTGAAGAACTGGATGTTCCCGGTGAATATTGGACAGACGGAAATGGAAAACTTTATTGTGTTCTGCCTGACGATGCTGATAGTTCGACTGATATTTCTTTAGTTGTTTTGACATCCGGACCGATGATAAAGATAACAGGTGACTACATTACACTTAGAAATGTAACTTTTGGCACAGGAAGTAAGTATCATTCTGCTGCAGAGATTGCCGGTGGCTCTCACAATGAAATTTTAAATTGCGTAAATGAAGGAAAGTGCAGATTAGCGGTTACAGGCGGTTCATACAACGGGATTAAGAGTTGTACAACAACAGCTCAGTTGTATATTAGTGGCGGAGATTCAGAGACTCTGACCAAATCAAACAACTACATTGAAAATAATCATATTTATGATTTTGCCAGAGCTGAAAATATTTGTCTTATGGGTGGAGTTGGCAACCGTATTTCAAATAATGATGTTCACGGTAGTGATGACGCTGGCATTTCTGTTTTCGGACCGGCCTCCGACTATGGTACACAACTTAATATAGTTGAGTATAACGATGTTTGGGATGTTACACAGAGTGTTACGGATGGCGGGGCGATTTATGCCGGTAACGGTGCCGTGACAGTATACGGAAATATATTTAGGTATAATTATGTACATAGTTTCAATAACAAAATGGGAAATTTGGATGCCCTTGGTTTATGCGGAATTTACCTTGATGACGCCACCAGCGGTTCACTTTGTGTAGGAAATATTATTGAGGATTATCCTAAAGGTATTCATCTTAGTGGATCGAGAGATACAATTCTTTATAACAATATTATTGTAAATGCAAAAATTGGTGTTAAATTTGATGATCGTTCGATGTGGCCCAGTTTGGTAGATCCTGAGGTAGGCAAAATTCATACCTCTTTAAGAAAATTGCCGTATCGGAGCGAGCCTTGGAAGAAGGCATTTCCGGATCTTTATAATATTTATAACAATCATCCTAACGATGCTATGGGTACGAAATCCTTCAACAATTTAAGGATTAATACCCAGGCAGATTCGATAGCCTCATCGTTCCTTGACTTGTATAATGAAGGAAATGCTGATTTTTCAAGTGATCCCGGTTTTTATGATATGAAAAACGGAAATTATTTGCTTACACCGGAAGGTCAAGAAAAAGTTGCAGGAGCATTACCTGATTTCAAGCAGGTTCCTTCAACCAGAATAGGAAGATATAACGACCGTGCATACGATCGTGTTAAAAATGCTACAGTATTGGGACTTAACACCCCAAATGCCATAGTAAATGGAACTGTTACTACTATTGACGAAAAAGATGAAAGCATAATGCCGTTGTTAGCAGGAGATACAACTTATGTTCCTTTACGTTTCATTGCTGAAAGCCTTGGTGCAGAAGTTGGGTATGATGATGAAACCAAGACAATCACAATAAATTCAAAGGATATGTCACTTTCAATGGTTATGGGCAGCAATTCGGTTGTAAAAGACGGAGCAACAATACAAATGGAAAAACCTCCTGTGGAATACAATAACAGGACATATGTACCGCTTAGAGCAGTGTCTGAATTGCTTGATTATAAAGTTTTTTGGAACGATTGCGGGCTTATAGCAATTGGAAAAGAGGATTTGTTTGACCAAGAGGCAGATATGGACATAATTACGTTTTTGTATAACGAAATAACCCTATATTGAAATGGAGGATTTTAAGTGAAAAGGAATCTATTAAAAAGTAAATTTAGCATAAGGGTATTTGCATTAATAATGGTTTTAACTATGATACTTCCCACAGGTGTAAGTGTCTATGCTGAAACCGCACCGGTTTATGATCTTTATGCGAGCCCAAATGGTATTACAGTTAAGTTTTCTTCAGCACAAGAGAGTGTAGCCGCCAATATAGATGGTGTGGCACTTTCACAAAAAAGTGTAAACGAAGATAAGACAGAGTATGTGTTTTCGGCAAAATTGGATTATGACAAATGGTATGCTTTAAGTTTGTCAGTTAACGGTCAACAGT
>CAKSDT010000031.1 GCA_934446135.1 uncultured Clostridia bacterium | reverse complement strand
CAGTATAGGAGTAAGAAACATAACTGATAAATCAAAACTTGCAGAAGTGTTTGATGAGATTGACAATTCACCGGAAGATATTGACACGAATTGGAACAAACGATACAGAGACCATCTCCAAAAAATGAAAACAGGCGAACTCGTTAAAGTCGGAGTTGTTGCAAAGAATCTGCTTAAGCGGGAAAAAGAGCGGATGTTATCAACCTGCGAAAAGAAAATGCTTACAAACGCACTACATATAATTGTAAGTGAAATTTCTTTATCAGAAAGTTCAAGTCCCGAAGATGTTGAATACAAGATCAAAGCAAGATTTTTAGTATAAGTTTTCCCCCGCGGCTAACCGCGGGGGAATTTTACTACTTATTAATTACATATTTGCCGTCAGTAAAGTCGATAGAAATTGTATCTCCCGACTTAACTTTTCCCTCAAGAACATTTTCTGCAATCAAATCCTCTATATTTGATACTATTGCCCTTCTTAGCGGCCTTGCACCATAAATAGGGTCAAATCCTATTTCTGCAAGATTTTTAAGGGCATTTTCAGTAACAGATGCAATAATACCATTTGCTTTAAGACGATCAAACACTCCTTTTGTCATAAGTTTTGCAACTTCCATTATTTCTTCTTTGTTTAATTGATTAAATACAATAATATCATCTATTCTATTCAGAAATTCCGGTTTAAAAGTTACTTTAAGTTCGTTCATAACTTTAGACTTTATTGATTCATAATTATCGTCAGCCAATTTTGAAGTTCCTGATTCAAATCCCAAAGATTTAGACGAATGTGTAATGGCCGCTGCACCAACATTAGAAGTCATAATAATAATTGTGTTTTTAAAATCAATTTTTCTTCCCTGCGAATCTGTCAATATACCGTCTTCAAGTATTTGAAGAAGTATGTTAAAAACATCAGGATGTGCTTTTTCTATTTCGTCAAATAATACCACAGAATATGGTTTTCTTCTTACCGCTTCGCTTAACTGTCCGCCCTCTTCATAGCCTACATATCCCGGAGGAGAACCGACAAGTCTTGAAACTGAATGTTTCTCCATATACTCAGACATATCAATTCTTATAATAGCATTTTCATCACCGAATATTGCTTCAGCTAATGCCTTGCAAAGTTCTGTTTTACCAACACCTGTAGGACCTGAAAAAATGAATGAACCAATCGGTCTTTTAGGATTTTTAAGTCCTGTTCTCCCTCTCTTTACAGCCTTAGATACTGCTATAACAGCTTCATTTTGACCAATTACTCTCTTATGCAATTCATCCTCAAGTTTTAGGAGTCTTGCACTTTCTGTTTCATCAAGTTTGTCTACCGGTATTCCCGTCCAACTCGAAATAATTGAAGAAATATCCGATTCAGTAACAGTCATTTTTTTAGTTTTATTTTCACGCTGCCAAGCATCTTTTCTTTCTTTTAATGTATCTAAAACTTTTGACTCTTCATCACGAAGTTTGGCTGCTTTTTCAAAATCCTGCTCATTAATGGCAGCCTCTTTTTCTCCTTTCAATCTGTCAGCTTTCTCTTTTAATGATGAAATATCATCAGGTGTCGTATATGTTGTAAGTTTAACTCTCGATGCCGCCTCATCAATAAGATCAATTGCCTTATCCGGAAGAAATCTGTCATTTATATATCTTGCTGAAAGTTTTGCTGCTGCAATTAATGCACTGTCTGTAATTTCAACTTTATGATGTGCTTCATATTTATCACGAAGTCCCATCAATATCATTATTGTTTCATCAATGGTAGGCTCACCAACTGTTACCGGTTGAAATCTTCTTTCAAGTGCAGAATCCTTTTCAATATATTTTCTATACTCATTTATTGTTGTCGCACCGATTATCTGAACATCACCTCTGGAAAGGGCCGGTTTTAAAATATTAGCAGCATCAATGGCTCCCTCGGCACCGCCCGCACCAACAATAGTATGAATTTCATCAATAAAGAGAATTACATTTCCCGATTCTTTAACCTCTTTCATTGCCTTTTTCAGTCGTTCTTCAAATTCACCTCTGTATTTTGCTCCAGCAACCATTGATGACAAGTCAAGAGAAAATATTCTTTTGTTTTTTAAAGTTTCAGGAACTTTTCCATCACTTATTAATTGTGCCAACCCCTCTGCAACCGCGGTTTTTCCGACACCGGGCTCACCTATAAGACAGGGATTGTTTTTAGTTCTTCTCGAAAGAATTTGTATAACTCTTTCAATTTCTTTGTTTCTGCCTATTACCGGGTCAAATTTTCCCTCTGCCGCAAGTTTAGTTAAATCTGTGCCAAACTCTTCAAGCGTAGGTGTTTTTTTCTGATTTCCGGCCGATGAATTCTTTCCGATAATATTTTCATCAGAATCATCATATTCACCATTACTTGCCCCGACAGAATCCATTATGTCATTGTATATTTTCTGTACATTGGGATTAATCTCAGATATAATTCCTGCTGCAACACTCTCGCCATCTCTTAAAATTGCCATAAGTATATGCTCGGTTCCAATATAATTATTTCCTAATCTTTTTGCTTCCATATATGCAACTTCAAGAACTCTTTTGGCACGAGGCGTAAAACCTATCACAACCGGTGCCTTTTCATTAATCCCTCTTATCGACTTGATTGCTTCGAATACCATATCCGCAGTAATCTCATTTTCATTTAATATATTTGCTGCAACTGAATCAGGATCGCTTAATAATGCGTATAATATATGCTCAGTACCTATATATTTATGTCCCCATTGACTTGCTGCACTGCTTGCATTTCTAAGCACATTTTCAGCCCTGTCAGAAAACTTATTATCAAATGTTCCCATAGACATACCTCCTGCCTGATCTCCGAATTTACCCATCATATTTCTTTTTGCTGCACATTCGGAGCATAAATATTCTTCTTTTATGACACCATTGATAACTGTTCTTAAATGAATGTTAGCAAAATTTTTCCCACAAACCTGACAAATCATACCTATCCCTCCTAAAATTACATTATACTTGCAATCATATTCTTTAAAATTTTTGCCCTAACAGAGTCTTTATATTCTCCTGATTCAAGCAAAACCTTGTCAGAAATTGCAGCGGCCATCATCGACGCTTCCTTTTTGGTCACTGCATCATAGTCAAGAAAGTTTTTTATAAAAGCCAACGCCGTGCTCTGTGAAATATTTGGACCTATTGATGAAAGTATATGCATCAAATATGTTGGTTTATCCATAGATATTCTTGTAATTTTTATACTGCCTCCTCCACCTCTGTGACTCTCAACAACATAACCTTGTTCATTTTTAAACCTTGAATTAATCACATAATTAATTTGGGAAGTAACACAGTTAAACTTATTAGCTAATTCATTACGCTGAAAATTAATTTCACCTTCTGTTTCATTAAACATATCTTTTATAAAACTTTCTATTAAATCACTTAACTTCATAAACATCACCTTTTTGATTTTGACTTTCTTTGACCTTTGATATTTTTATTATAATCACTAATCTAATTAATGCAACACTCAAAAAGCACGGATTTAGTTTAAAATCCGTGCTTTGACATAAAAATTTTCTTATTTTTATAATTTTTTGTAAAATTTCGCTATTTTAATCTATCGCTATATTTTTTAAGCAATAAATCAATCTTCTCATGTGGATCAATAATACTTGTTGTTGAAACATCATGATTTAGCGATGCTATAAGGTATGCTATATATTTCGAAACATCAACTTCATTAAACCATTCTCTATCTTTAAGTTCCTGAGAAAGATATGTAAGGTTTGTTCCGAATACACCATCGATAACGCCTTCTGCATACGCATTATCAAACGATTCAAGTCCGTTCGTAAATATCGCATATGTTGCATATGTATAAATTCTTCTTGCATTCCTTTTTTTAAGTTCATATGCAATATCAAGCATTGACTCGCCCGAAGAAATAATGTCATCTGCTATAAATACATCTTTACCATCAACAGAATTTCCAAGATACTCATGGGCAACAATCGGATTTCTTCCGTTAACAATTCTCGAATAATCTCTTCTCTTATAGAACATACCCAAATCTACGCCAAGGACAGAGGCATAGTACATATTCCTGTTAATTGCTCCCTCATCCGGGCTTATAATCATAAACTTGTCTTTTGTAGGTCTGAAATCCTCAACATTCTTAAACATAGACTTTAAAACCTGATATGTAGGCATAACATTATCAAATCCCATAAGAGGAACCGCATTATGCACTCTTGGATCGTGGGCGTCAAATGTTATCACATTCGTAACTCCCATATTCTGTAATTCCTGAAGTGCAACTGCACAATCCAAAGACTCTCTGTAGTTTCTTCTGTGTTGTCTTCCGCCGTAAAGCACTGGCATAATAACATTTATACGATGTGCTTTACCCCCCGCTGCCTGAATAACTCTTTTTAAATCCTGATAATGATCATCCGGAGACATAGCGTTTTGTTTTCCAAACATGTCATATGTGCAATAATGATTTGAAACATCTACAATAATATATAAATCATAACCTCTTACAGTTGATTTTATAAGTCCCTTTGCATCGCCTGAAGAAAATCTCGGGCAATCAGCCTCAATCATAAACGTATCAATGTCCATTCCGCCTTGTTTTGCCCAATCCACAAGGTACTTATCAATTTTGGCACTGAGATCCTTTGCACTGTCAAGCGTAATAAGCCCCAAAGGAGCAACTCTTGATTCATCATCAAATATAATATTTTTGTTTGTCTTATCCATTGTAATAGCACACCTTTATATTAAAAATTTTAATTTAACCAAAGCAACTGCCCCTGACTTAAAAAGCAAAGCCGGGGGCAGAAAATATTTCATTATAACTCTACTATATACTTACCTACACTCTCAGGTATATTATCTTTATCTTCTGAAATGGCAATAGTAAAATTAACATTAAAGTGGTTGCTAAATTTTTCCAGTTCCGTAAGAAAACCTTCTATTCCGTCCGCGCCGCTTTCAACAATCTTCCACATACTGTCAATAAAAATATGCGAAATATCATAGTTGTTAGAGAAAATACCTGTAAGGAAACCATAAAAAACATCATAGTTTCTGATTTTATAGTCTGTCGTATCAACATATCTAACAGAATGTTTTAAATCATAAATGAGCCGGTTTCCGTTACTGAGAAAAACCAAAGTTCCGGGTTCATCTTTAACAGCCATATTAACATGGTTAACAAGATATTTGGTTTTACCTGAGCCCTTTTTTCCAACAATAATATTAATCATACCTATCTTCCTCCTGTCTTTGTAGTATATATATATCATACTATAATTATGAAAATTTTTCAAGTACTTTTTAAATTATTTCAATCTTTTTTCGAGTTCATCTTTCATATCTTCATAACCCGGTTTGCCTAAAAGTGCAAACATATTTTTTTTGTATGCCTCAACACCGGGCTGGTTAAAGGGATTTACTCCAAGCATATAACCGCTTATAGCACAAGCCTTTTCAAAAAAGTACACCAAATATCCGAACACTTCTTCTGTTAATGCTGGTATATTTATAACAAAATTAGGCACAGAACCGTCAGTATGAGCAAGAAGTGTTCCCTCAAATGCTTTTTTATTTACAAAATCCATGGTCTTGCCCGCAAGGAAGTTAAGTCCATCAACATTTTCTTTATCCTCATCAATAATTATGTTTTTAAGAGGTGATTCAACATTAATTACGGTTTCAAAAATATTTCTTCTTCCTTCTTGAATATACTGTCCCATAGAATGTAAATCGGTTGAAAAATCAACTGCAGCCGGGAAAATACCTTTATTGTCTTTTCCTTCACTTTCACCGTATAATTGTTTCCACCACTCAGAAAAATCATGAAGCGAAGGTTCATAGTTTACAAGAATCTCAGTCGTATATCCCATTGAATAAAGTATGTTTCTTACTGCTGCATACTGATAACAATAGTTTTTGTCAAGATTATCATCAGAAAAATCAATTCTTGCTTTATCTGCACCTTGCATAATTTTATCTATGTCAGCGCCGCAAACTGCTATAGGAAGCAAACCTACTGCAGTAAGCACTGAAAATCTTCCGCCGACATCATCAGGTATTACAAAACATTCATATCCTTCCTGATCAGCAAGATTTTTAAGAGCACCTTTCTGTTTGTCTGTCGTAGCAAAAATTCTCTCTTTTGCTCCATCTTTACCATATTTTTTTTCCAACAATTCCTTGAATATTCTGAAAGCGACCGCCGGTTCTGTTGTTGTACCTGATTTTGATATAACATTTACCGAAAAATCTTTATTTTCCACGAGTTCAATAAGGTCTGAAAGGTATGTTGAACTTATTGAATTGCCCGCAAAGTAAATTGCCGGTCTTCCCTTTCCCGAAAGTTCATTATAAAAGGTGTGAGAGAGCATTGAAATTCCGGCTTTTGCACCCAAATATGAGCCGCCAATACCAATAACGATAAGAGCCTCACTGTTTGCTTTGATTTTATCTGCCGCCTTTTTTATCCGTGAAAATTCTTCTTTGTCATAATCTTTCGGTAAGTCAACCCAACCCAAAAAATCATTTCCTGCTCCTGATTTGCTTTCTAACTTGTTGTGTGCCATACTAACCGCACTTTTTACATTTTCGATTTCATTTTCTGAAATCTTCCAGTTTGCTTTCTGATAATCAAATTTAATCACATCTATTTCCCCTTTCATTTCTAACATATACTAATTTATTGTCCTCTTGATACTGGTAATTCCTGATATGTTTCTTAGTTTTTTAACAACTGTATTTAATTGTTCGCCGTTTAAGACCGCAACGGTTAAGTCAATAACTACAACATTATCATCGCCATTTACACGGGCATTTACTGCATGAATAGGTATCTTTAGATTTGATAAATCCGCTGATATTTCAAGCAGAAGATTATCTCTGTTTATAGCATATATAACAAGATCAGCATCAAATGAACAGTCAATTGCACTGTCCCAGCAAACATCAATCATTCTTGCTTTTTCTTCATCAGACATATTTTTAACATTGGGACAATCTGCACGGTGCACCGACACACCTCTTCCTCTCGTAATATATCCCACAATTTCATCGCCCAATATAGGATTGCAGCATTTTGAAAGCCTTATAAGGCAATTGTCAATACCTTTAACAACAATACCGTTTGAAGATGCTTTCGGTCTTGTTGTTTGATGAACAACATCATTCTCTTTTTCTTTTTTTACAGTTACCTTTTTAATTCTGTCCAGCAAATACTTAAGCAACTTTGTTGAAACAACACCCTCAAACCCCAACGATGCATAGACATCATCAGGTGTTTTGATTGCATATTTTTCCATAGCCGCCTTGCAAAATTCGTCTTTAAAAGCATTAATATTTTCAATACCCGCTTTTCGTGTTTCTTTATCAACTATTTCTCTGCCTTTTATAATATTTTCATCCCGGTTGTGTGTTTTAAACCATTGATTAATCTTGCTTCTTGCCTGAGCGGTTTTTACAGTTTTAATCCAATCCATACTCGGACCTTTCGCAGTAGGAACTGTAAGGATTTCAACAATATCTCCTGTTTGAAGTTTCTGATCTATTGTTGCAATTTTACCGTTTATCTTAGCACCAACCAATTTGTTACCTATTTCACTGTGAATTGCATACGCAAAGTCAATTGGACATGAACCAAGCGGAAGATTTATAACTTCGCCTCTCGGAGTAAACACAAAAACCTCATCGGTAAACAAATCAATCTTTAAAGTTTTCATAAACTCTTCTGATTCATTATCCGAAAGATTGTTTTGAACATCAAGCATTTTCCTGATCCATTCAAGTTTTCCGTCAATGTCATCGCTTGCGTTCGGTCCCTCTTTGTATTTCCAATGTGCAGCAATACCATATTCTGCAGTTCTGTGCATCTCCCATGTCCTTATCTGAACCTCAAACGGTACGCCGGACGGACCGATCAATGTTGTGTGGAGGGATTGATACATATTAGGCTTAGGCATTGCAATATAATCTTTAAATCTGCCCGGTATAGGTTTATACATTTCATGAACAAGTCCCAAAACTGCATAGCAATCCGAAATATTATCTACAATTACCCTCACCGCAAACAAATCATATATTTCATCAATACTTTTGTTTTGTGCATACATCTTTCTGAATATACTGTAAAAATGTTTTGCTCTGCCGGATATAGTTGCATTAATTCCCAACCCTTTGATTTTTCGGTCAAGATTTGCAATTATATCTTCGATAAATGATTCCCGCTCTGTTCTTTTCTGATTGATGCTCTCGTTTATCTCATTATAAGCCACCGGATCTAAATATCTAAGTGCCAAATCTTCAAGTTCCCACTTGATTTTTGAAATACCCAATCTATGAGCCAAAGGTGCATAAACATCCAAAGTTTCCTTTGCTTTTTCTCTTTGCTTATCCTCACGCATACTTTTCAGCGTTCGCATATTATGCAGCCTGTCAGCAAGTTTTATTATAATAACCCTTATATCCTTTGCCATGGTAAGAAACATCTTGCGTAAGTTCTCAATTTGCTGTTGTTCCTTACTTGAATACGGTATTTTTTCAAGTTTTGTCACTCCCTCTACAAGGAGTGCCACATCATCGTTAAAATTTTCTTTAATTTTATCAATCCCATATTCAGTGTCTTCTACGACATCATGAAGCAAACCGGCAGCAATTGAAGTGCTATCCATTTCCAATTCGGCAAGAATATTGGCAACTGCTAACGGATGCTGAAAATACGGTTCACCAGAAAATCTATATTGATTCTCATGTTGCTTTTTAGCAATCTCATATGCTTTTTCGACTAAAGCAACATCGGGATGAGTGCTATATTTTTTAATTTTATCTATTAATAATCTACATTGTTCATCCATTAAATCACCTATTTAATATCAATAATTTTCAATTGAAGATTTCGCTCATTCCTGAATTCATTGACATCAAGATTACACATAACACTTATAACACTGTTAAATGTTATATTTCTATCTCCCATACCAAATGCAACGGCGTCAACCTTCACCCCATCTTTTATTAACTGAAGTCTCAAATGTTGCTTATTGTTACCTATTTTATAAGAATTAGCAACAGTCATATTTTTTATATAAAATACAGGTTGTGCATTTTCCGTTCCATATGGTTGAAGTTTAGACAACTCTTCTGCTGATGCAAGATTTAAATATCTGCCCCTAAGTTCGCAATCAGCCGTAATTTTGTTTACTAAAATATCCGAAGACATATTCTTTTCTGCATATTCATTTATCTTTTTTCTGAATTTTTGTATGTTGTTTTTTTCTATAACCAGCCCTGCTGCGAGTTCATGTCCGCCAAATGATTTTAGTGTGTCTTTTGAATAGTCAAGTGCATCATAAAGCGAAAAACCCGAAATACTTCTTCCGGATCCCTTATAAAGTCCCTCTGTTCCCGGAGAAATCATAATACAAGGCTTGAAATATCTTTTTGTAAGCCTTGATGCAACTATCCCCACTACACCGTGATGCCAATTTTTATTATCAAGCACAGCAATTTTGTCATTAAGATAGTATTTTTTTAATTGTTTATCCGCCTCTTCCAGAATTTCTGTTTCAATTTCCTGACGCATTTTATTATATCCATGCAACTCAGAAGCAATTTTATATGCCTCATCATAATCTTCTGACAAAAACAGTTTTATTGCTCTCGTTGCATCTTCCAATCTTCCGACTGCATTAATTTTAGGTGCAATTACAAACCCTATTTTAGTTGCATCTATTTTGTTTATGTCAAGTCCGGAAACATCAACAAGTGCTCTTATCCCCTGATTTTTTGTGTTAGAAATGCTTTTAAGACCAAAGTGACAGATAACTCTGTTTTCACCCACAAGCGGAACTATATCGGCTATTGAACCTATCGTAACCAAATCAGAGTATTCATCTATCAATTCTTCGGTGCCGACAGTATCCCTAAAAAGTGCCTGAACAAGTTTAAAAGCGACTCCAACACCCGCAAGGTGTTTAAAAGGATACTCACAATCCTTTTGTTTAGCATCAATGACCGCAACTGCTTCAGGTACAGAATCAGAACATTCATGATGATCTGTTATTACCATATCTATACCAAGTGACTTTGCATATTCACATTCAGATATAGCGGTAATGCCACAGTCAACCGTAATTATTAAACTTGTGCCGCGGTTTTTGATATGTTCTATTGAACTGTTATTAATTCCATACCCTTCTGTTTCACGCTCAGGAATATAATAATTTACATTGCCGTTAAGTTTCTTAAGTGCTTTAACCAAAAGTGAGCAAGAAGTCACACCGTCTGCATCATAATCACCGTAAACAGTAATTATTTCATTGTTGCAAAGAGCCTGTCTGATTCGTTTTACACCCTTATCCATATCTTTAAGAAGATAAGGATCATATATACAAGACAAATCTTTATTCAAAAAATCTGATGCTGACTTAACAGTAAATCCTCTGACACACAGTATTACAGAAAGAAGTTTGCTTATTTTAAGTGCTTCTGACATTTCATTAATTGAACTAACTGACGGAATTTCAGAAACATTCCATTTTGTTTCCATAACATTCTCCTTTCTGATATAATATATAATAATAACACTTATATACCGAAATTTCAAGATTATTCGACATTATACTTAAAATTAATTGCCAGATTATATTGTTTTGTAACATCCTTTGGGATGATACCCACAATACTCCCTGACATTTTGTTTAAAATCTTATCAAAGTTTTTAACCGCCAAACAAAACTTTCTTCCAAAAAGTTTTGTCTTTACACTAAATATTTCCGCATCATATGCCATCTTCTCGGTAATAAGAGTGTATTTATCTACGGTCGGAAACTTATTTGCATCAAACAGAAACAAATCATTGATTGTATAGCCATTAAACTTAGAAATATTGTTTTCATACGCATCATACGGCAGCGGTTTAAGTAACTTGATTTTACACAATCCATACTGATTGCTTAAACCGATAAAATCATCATTTATATCAAGTGCGGAAGCAAAACTTAAAATTTCATTTTTAATTTCTGACGAAGTCAAAAATTTAATTTTACCGTTGTAATTTTTAAAATTAACCGGTTTATCATCGAGTAAAAGCATCGATCGCTCCCTCAACCCAAAAATCATATTCCTGTTTGATTTATTATTCGGCAAATTCGAAAAATCGAATTCATTTTGACCGCAAACTATAAGTACAGTTTTGTCTAAATCTGACGGAATTTCATTGATTAATATATCATCGATTATTACGCCGGTTGATTTGACTTTGCCCACAACATCCGAAACAATATAATTAATATCCTTATTATCACCAATAAATAACAAAGTAATTTTATTTTTAAAAACATATTTATTATCAACGGTTTTACCAAATTTATTTTCATACATATCCGGCCTGTTTAATTTTGTAATCGCCACACTGTCAGAATATTTCCAACTCTTAATTTGTGCATCATTTCCCGATAAAAGTACATCCGGCACTTTTATTCCGTTAAAAACTCTCGGCCTTGTATACTGGGAAAATTCCAAAAGTCCGTTATAATGCGATTCGTCTTCATATGACTCTTCTTCACTCAAAACACCCGGAACAAGCCTTGATACAGCATCACAAACTGCAAGTGCAGCAATTTCACCGCCTGTTAAAACAAAATCCCCAATGGAAATTTCATCATCGCAGATTTCATCAATTACCCTTTGTTCAAATCATTCATAATGACCGCAAATAATTACTATATGCTTTTTTTCGGCAAGATTGCAGGCAGTCTTCTGGTTGAAAACTTTTCCTCTCGGAGACATATAGATAGTATACGGCTTTTCGCCAAGTTCACTCGTCACATAATTATAAGCATTAAAAACAGGTTGCGGTTTGATGAGCATACCTTGTCCGCCACCAAACGGATAATCATCAACTCTGTTATGTTTGTCATTTGCAAAATCTCTGATGTTGACAAAATTAAAGTTAAGAATACCTTTTTTGGCAGCATTCCCTGTTACACTGTTTTCTAAAATCCCAGAAAAAAATTCCGGGAAAAGGGTAAGAATGACAAATCTCATTAATTCATATCCTCCGGAATTCTAACTTTGATAATTTTATTCTCAATATCTATATTTAAGATGTTATCTCATATTGCTGCAATATAAACATCTTTTCCTTCATTACTCTTAATTTCGTAAACATCTGCACTCCCGGTTCTTATTACATTGCATAAAATTCCTGAAAAACCGTCATCAGAGATTACTTCACACCCAATTAAATCTGTAACAAAATATGTGTCTTTGCTGAGTTTTAAGTCGTTCTTCATGCAATAAACAATTTTATTAACATATTTCTGGGCAACATCAATAGAGTCAATCCCTTTAAGATTAACCAAAACACTTGATTTATGATATTTTACACTTAAGACTTTGTGCTTAACATCATCTATAATTATATATCTAAAACTTTCAAACACTTCGGGTGAATCGGTCCAGGGTTGAATTTTAAGTGTTCCTTTCAACCCATGGACATTACATATCTTACCCGCTTCTAAAACAGAACTGTTAATCATATTATTACAAAATATCAACCGCAACTTTTTTATTTTCAGTAACTGCGGCTGCTTTAACAATTGTTCTGATAGCCTGTGCTAACCTTACCCATATCATCTTTTGCAACTTGCAATTGAAGAACGGTAAGATTTTCTTTTTCAACAGTTGTAACCACAACCTCATCCGGATGGTCAACCAGTGATTTTGCTATTTCAATAAGTAATTCCTGCATACTATTACCTCTGATTATTTTATAATGTTTAAGTTTTTAAGCATTGCCTTTACAGTATCTGTAGGCTGTGCACCGTTTTTAATCCATTCTGCTGCCTTGTCAGCATCAATTTTGATTTCAGCAGGGTCCTTTAAGGGATTAACTGTTCCGATTTCTTCAATAAATCTTCCATCTCTCGGATATCTTGAATCCGCTACAACAACTCTGTAGAAAGGTGCTTTCTTAGAACCCATTCTTCTTAATCTGATTTTTACTGCCATTTATAATTCCTCCTAAAATATATTTATACTTCCTTAAAATGGAAGTTTAAATCCGCCGAGTTTTTTCATTTTCTTCGGATTTGTAAACTGTTTCATCATTTTCTGCATTTGTTCAAATTGTTTTAGCAAAGCATTTACTTGGGAAACCGTTGTTCCGCTTCCATCAGCAATTCTTTTTCTTCTGCTATAATTTATAATATCCGGGCGTTCCCGTTCTCTTTTCGTCATTGATTTAATGATAGCCTCTGTCTGTGCCATTTTTTTCTCGTCAATCGAAACATTCTTTAATGCTTTTTTATCCACACCGGGAACCATTCCCATAAGTTGATCTAACGGTCCCATATTCTTCATCTGCTGGAACTGCTCAAGAAAATCATTAAGATCAAAAGTCTGAGATTTAATCTTTTTTTCAAGTTCAAGTGCCTTTTTCTCATCAAACGCCTCTTGTGCCTTATCAATAAGTGTAAGAACATCTCCCATTCCTAAAATTCTTGATGCCATTCTATCCGGGTAAAAGAGTTCTAAATCATCCAATTTTTCGCCATGACCGCAAAAAACTATCGGCTTGCCTACAACCGCCTTAATTGACAACGCAGCACCGCCCCTTGTATCACCGTCAAGTTTTGTAAGAATTGCGGCATCTATACCGATTTGTTCATCAAAAGATTTAGCAACATTAACTGCATCCTGTCCTGTCATCGAGTCAAGAGCAAGGTATATCTCCGTAGGCTGAACTGCTGCTTTAATTTCAAGAAGTTCCTGCATAAGTTGTTCATCAATATGAAGTCTTCCTGCAGTATCAATAATAACAAAATCAAAACTATGTGTTTTAGCATATTCTAATGCCTGAATTGAAATTTTAGGTGCATTTTTAATATCAGATGTATACACCTCGGCACCAACCTGTTCGCCTACAACTTTCAACTGCTTGATTGCAGCCGGTCTGTATATATCACAAGCAACAAGCAAAACTTTCTTATTTTGCTTAATAAAATATTTCGCAATTTTTGCACAGGTTGTTGTTTTACCTGCACCCTGAAGTCCCATAAGCATATAAACTGTCGGACTTTTAGATGAAATAACCGGTTTGTGAACTTCCCCACCCATCAAATCAATCAACTGTTCATTAACTATTTTTATTATTTGCTGACCCGGTGTAAGGCTTTCCAAAACCTCAGAGCCAATCGCTTTTTCTGTGACAGAATTTATGAATTGTCTAACTACCCGAAAGTTAACATCCGCTTCTAAAAGTGCCAGTTTAACCATCTTCATAGTATCTCTTACATCACTTTCAGAAACTTTGCCCCTACCTCTGATTTTTTTAAAAACTTCATTCAGTTTTTCACTGAGACTGTCAAATGCCATAAAAATCTCCTTATATAAGTTCCTCTATTTCATTCGCCAATTTCACAATAATTTCTGCGTTTTCTTTATCCTTTAAACGGTAACAAACATCTGAAATTTTGCCTAACGCAGCATTAATCTTTTGACTCTTTTCATACATTTTCAACTTTATTTCATAACCGTTTAATAGTTTTTCTGCTTTAACAAGGCATTCACGAACACCCTGTCTTGATATTCCGAGGTTCAATGAAATCTCACCTAAAGAAAGATTTTGATTAATATACATATCACAAACATCTCTTTGCCTCTCGGTCAAAAGTTCTGAATAATACTCAAAGAGCAAAGATAAATACAGCATATCGTCCATAATATTACCTTTCAAAAAAACACCTGTAAAGCAAAACACTTTACAGGTATTATACATTATTATATATCATTTGTCAATACTATTTTTATCTTTTAATTCATCAACATAACTTTTCAGACTGTTCAGCGAAGTGCCGAATGCTTCCCAATCTCCGCTTTTAAAGTTTTTTTCGATTTCATCATATATTTCAATCAATCTGTCTGCCTGTATATCAGATTTATCGTCTTGAGAAGTTATATCAACGGATGTCACTTCGGTTGTATCATCTCTTTGTATAAAACTTATACCCATAGATTTTTTAATTGCATCAGACACATTATCTGCCATTATGACATTATTGCCATAAACCGCTATAACTCTCTTTAATTCAGGAAGTGATGCTTTATTATCTGCGGTAAGATAAACAGGTTCAATATACAAAATTGAATTGTTTATAGGGATAATAAGCAAGTTTCCCCTGATTACTTTCGAACCGCCGGAATCCCAAAGAGTGAGTTCTTTTGAAATCTCGGGATTATTATCAATCATATTCTCAATTTGCAGAGGTCCGTATACATTTACATCCTTAGGAAATCTGTATGCAATAAGTTTTCCGTAATTTTCCCCCTCATTACCTACAGAAAGCCAAGCAGTCATATTTTCTCTGTTATAAAGTGTAAACGGGAGCATAAGAACTAATTGTGCATCTTCACCATACTCATCGAGTTTAAGAATATTATAATACGGTTCAATTGTCTTAACCTCATCAGAATATTTCTCATTTGCAACTGTATATAAATCACTCTTGTTATAAAAAGTTTCTACATCATTTATATGATATTTTGAATATATTTCGCTTTGAACACTAAAAAGCCATTCCGGATATTTAAGTTTTCCCTTAAGGTAAGAAGACAATTCTTCTTTTTCAAAAAGTCCCGGGTATATATTATCATACGCTTTTACAATAGGATCAGACTTATCAATTATATAAAGTTTTACATCTCCGTTATACGCGTCTACAACCGCCTTTACGGAATTTCTTATATAATTCACATTGTCCGAGTACTGTGAATACGGATATTTGTCCGTATATGTGTATCCGTCAGCAATCCATTTAAGACTTCCATCCGAATCAACAACAACATATACATCATTATCAAACTTAATAAACGGTGCAACTGTATTTAGTCTATCGATAATATTCTGATTTGTAAGTAATTTACTTTCGGAAGTAACTTGCCTTGAAATAATCATTCTGAAGTCCCCGGTTTTTAATGCAAAAACAAGTCTGTTGATGGGTGTAAGTTTTATGCCGGCATTTCCCTTGTATGAATATTCCTTATCCTTAGCACCTTCCGGATAATCAAGTTCCTTTATTGTTGAATTGACAATAACATTATTACTTTCGAGTTCGCCAAAATATATTCTGGGTTCTTTAACTAAAATATCCGAATCAGAAGTACTGTGTTTTATATCTTTAACATAATATTCCGGCTCTCCGTTTGCGTTTATTGAATTAAGCGAAGCCATAACAATGCCATATCCATGTGTATAACGAAATTTGTCGTTTATATAATTATGTGCACTGTCATTTAAATTTGATGTATCAAGTTCTCTCGCTCCCGAAAGAACTGCTTTCTTAGATCCGTTAATATCATATAAGGTTACATCCATATCCTTAAACTGATAATAATTACGAAGTCCCTGCAATTGATTTGTTGCAGTAATTGTTGATTGGTAATCAAGTATCCTGAGGTTATTGAGAGTATCCTCGTCATAGTTGCTGTTAGTGTTATTTATATCATACTTATACTCTGTTTCGTCAATCTTTTCAATATTATATGCTTTTTTTGTATAAGCAATGTTATTTGCGATATATTCACTTTCAACAGTAATCTCATTTGGCGATACATAAAATACTTTCAGAACAAATGTTGTAATATTTACAGCAACAATTATAAAAGCAATTGTAAATGCGAATCTTAATATAAATTTGTATTTTCCCGAAATTAACGAATAAAATAACAATGCAGCAAAAAATAGAACTAAACCTGACAAAACAGAGTAATAAAACACTAAAATTCTATCCTGTATGAAACCTGCACCGGTAAGTTCGGAAGCAAACTTCGAGAATAGTATATTTTCCCTGCTTATGTAAACAGAAACTGCAGCAAATATTGAATAAAATATGGCATTAGTCATAATATGCACAACTAAAATTTTATTACTGATAAAATCGATTACAGTTCTTTCACCAAGCCTTATGAAAAGAGAAAAATATGAAATCAAAACAAGTAAAAAGGAAATACCGAACACAGACATACAACTGCTTATAACCGAAACAACAAATTCTCTTTTAAATACATAGTACGATATATCTTTAAAAAATATAGGATCTTTTAAATCAAACGAAACTGAGTTTTTGAAAAGAAATAATTTTTCATATAAATTAGATGAAATAAGGGAGGCAGTAAATAGTGACAAAACCGCTGAAAAACAAACAAGAATCAGTTTATTTCCCAAAAATCCCCTCTCAAGATTTAAGTTTTTAAGATTCTTTCTTACAATCAATAAATTTGAAAAAACAACTGTGAAAATAAGAAGAAAAGATAGTAACTGA
>CAKSDT010000030.1 GCA_934446135.1 uncultured Clostridia bacterium | reverse complement strand
GGACAATAGTCCTCGGCTTTTTGCAACTTTAAAATCTAAATTGAAGTTTGTTTAAAGTTTAATGGCATCATATCAAAAAACTCCGCTTAAAAAAAGCGGAGTTTAACTCACAGTTAATTCTTTAAATTAAATCCTGCCATTAAACGGTCAGGAGCAAAAAACACATCGCAAGGAGAGCGTTGAAGGTGTAGGGAATTTCGTTCGGATTGGACAAATTGAACCCTAAGTCGAGCCGGAAAGGCGAAGTGAATTGGGGGTTGATTGGACAAACTGAGCGAAACAAGTTTACTTGTTTCGGAAACCCGAAGTCGTATGTGTATACGACGAGCGGCGAAGTTTGTTCAAAGTTTGTCGGCTTTAAATAAAAGAACTCTGCTTTAGATAAAGCGGAGTTCAACTTTAAGTGCTTTTAACTTTATATTCCTAGCCGACAAACGTTCAAGCGACAATTAACGAGCATCAATTTTTTGTGTCATTGAATGTCACAACTTATCTTTTATATAATTTGTTTTGAAAGGAGAGTTAAATATGGCTGACAAGAAAAAGATTTTAAGTGCCATTGAAAAGATAGCCCAAGATGAGAGCACTCCCGTAAATCACAGGCTGAAGGCATTAGAGTTATTGGGAAAATCGAAAGGCTTATTTGAAAAAGACGCAGAGGGGATTAAGAGAGTTATCATAATTGACGATGTACCCAAAGAGGACAAGGCTTGAACGAACTTAAGTTCAAGGAACTGATTTCTCCTCAGTTTTACGGACTTCACAACGACATCAAGGAAAACAGGCACACGCACTACATATTAAAAGGGGGCAGAGGTTCTTCAAAATCCTCATTTATTTCGCTTGAGATTGTTTTAGGCATAATGTTAGATTTTAGGGCGAACGCAGTTATTTTAAGAAAAGTCGGAGCCACATTAAAAGACAGCGTTATATCGCAGATTAAGTGGGCGGCGGAAGTTTTGGGAGTTTTGGGGGAATGGGAATTTGTATCGGGGAGCGAGGCAGTTTATGTTCCCACGGGGCAGCGGCTTTTATTTAAAGGCTGTGACGACCCGAAGAAGTTAAAATCCATCAAATTTTCGAAAGGATTCTGCAAATTTTTATGGTTTGAGGAGTGCGATGAGTTTTCGGGCAAAGAGGAATTTTTATCTGTTGTGCAGTCGCTTTTAAGAGGGGGAGATGAGTACAAAGTATTTTATTCTTTTAATCCTCCGAAAAGCAAGTATCATTTTATGAACAAAATGGCACTTGAGGAGAGAAAGGATATGCTTGTTCACCATTCAAGTTATTTAAAGGTACCTGAAAGTTGGCTGGGGGAACAATTTTTCAAAGAAGCGGAAGTTTTAAAAAAGCAGAATGAGATGCTGTATGAAAACTTATATTTGGGGAAAGTGACCGACACCGAGGGGCAGATTTTTACTGATTATGAAATCCGTGAAGTAAGGGAAGACCCCGATATTAAGTTTTTGGGGCAGGATTTCGGATACAATCACTACAATGTTATTTTAATGCTGGGGTTTACCGATGAAAAAGTTTTTGTGATGAAAGAACTTGCGGTAAGAGGACTTGACACAACAGAAATCATAAAAGAGGCTGACGGGAAGTTTGACAAAAGCATTATTATGTGGTGTGACTCGGCAGAGCCCGACAGAATAAAATCATGGCAGAAAGCCGGCTACAGGGCAGTTGGGGTTAAAAAAGAGAAAAACAGCATATTATCACAGATTGACTATCTTCTTTCAAAAAAAATAATCATTGACAAGTCCTGCAAAAGGCTTATTGAGGAGATAAGGGACTATCATTGGATTAAAGACAAACAGACGGGAGAATACAAAGATATTCCGGACCCGGTAAACGATGACGCGGTTGCGGCGTTAAGGTATGGGGTGGAATATATGAGAAAGGCGGGGAAATAGAACTTGGAAATTTCGGGAATTGCCTCATATTTAAGCAAAATCTTAGGGACAGAGATAACGCTTTACGGGCAAAGAAACATTTCCTACTGGAACGACTGGTACAAAGGATATTACAGACCGTTTCACCATTATGTTGATTTTAACGGAAACGACACCATTGAACTTGACAGGTACACTTTAAAGATGGGGAAAAGGGTATGCGAGGAATGGGCAAACCTGCTTTTAAACGAGAAAATGAAAATTTCGGCAGGGGGAGAAAAAGGTGAAAAATTCCTCAAAAAAGTTTTAAAGGACAACGGATTTTTCAAAAATGCGAACATTCTTGTTGAAAAGGCGTTTGCACTTGGAACGGGAGCCTTTGTTGTAAGGCTTTCGGGAGGAGAAATCAAACTTGACTACATCACGGCAGAGTGTATAATTCCCATTTCTTCGGAAACAGGCAAAATAAAGGAAGTTTGTTTTGCGTCGGAGTTTGTTAAAAAGGGAAAAAGGTTTACTTACCTTGAACTTCATCTTTTGGACCGCAAGAAAAACTACTTTATAAGAAACATTTGTCTTGACGAGGGGCTTCGGGAAGTCAAACTTCCGGGCGTTCCGGAAAAATATGAAACAGGCGGAAAAACGCCGTGGTTTTACATCATAACTCCCAACATTGCAAACAACGAGAATGTGGATTCGGGAATGGGCATATCTGTTTTTGCCAATGCGATTGATGTTTTAAAAGGCATCGACCTTGCGTTTGACAATATGCTTACCGACTTTTACTTAGGCGGAAAAATGGTTGTTATGAACGAATCGGTTATTGCAAAAGAGCAGGACGGAAGAAGAGTTGCACCGTTTCACTCAAAAAAGCGTCTTTTTATGTCGATAGGCGACAGCATTGTAGACGGAAAGTTATTTGAAGAATACAATCCGGAACTGAGGGTTGACGAAAACTCAAAAGGCATTAAATTGCAGTTGGCTCTTTTATGCACCGTTTGCGGGTTGGGAAACAATTATTTTTCATTTGACAACAACGAGATTAAGACTGCGACGGAAGTAATTTCGGAACATTCTGAACTTTTCCGTACCATTAAAAAACACGAACTTGTCTTAGAGGACGCTTTGACGGGGCTTTTTGAGTGTATTTTAAGGCTGGGCGGATTTAAAGAAGATGTAACAATTACATTTGACGACAGCATTATAGAGGACAAGAAGTCGCTTCGCGAGCAAGACAGGGAAGATGTTAAACTCGGCATTATGACGGGAGAGGAGTACAGGCAGAAATATTATGAACATTGATATTTTAAAAGAGTATTTAAGCGAGGAAGATTTTTTATCACTCTCGGAGAAATTAAAAGACACGGACATTGAACTTATCACTCAGTCTATGCACAAAAGCGAGATAGAAAATCTTAAAAAGAAAAACGAGGTAAGGGAAAAAGCAGGGCTTGAACTTATGAAAAATTCACCCAAAGACTTTGACCTTGCAATGAGTCTTTTAAACCTCGACGAACTGGAAAAAGACGGAACGGAAAAGGCTGTTTCGGATTTGAAAGAAAAAAAGCCTTTCTTGTTTGAAGAAAGGAAAGTTACGACATCGCTTCCGCACGGGGGAGGACTTACAGACCCCGACAGTTTAAGCGACAAAGATTATTATGATTTTATTTATAAAAAAGGAGAATTTTAATTATGAACAACATTATCACAATCAAAGAAATTGCAAGACAGGCACTTCCAAGACTTATGGAGAACTTAGTTTTCCCGAATCTTGTGCACAAGGATTTTTCGGAAGATTTTGTATCGGGAAAAGGCGATAAAATTCAGGTAAGAAAACCGGTTATTTTAGACGCTGAAAACTTTGACGAAACAAACGGAACAACACCTCAGGCCGTAAACGAATCGTCTGTTGAAGTAACGCTTGACAAACTTGCAACGGTAGATGTTGAGTTTTCGGCACTTGAGAGTGCAACAAGCATTGACGATTTAAACAGAATATTCATAGAACCTGCCGCCGCTGCACTTGCACAAAAAATAAACTCTGACGGCTTAGACCTTTACAAAGACATTGCAAACACAGTAGGCACAGCCGGCACAACACCTTCAACCCTTACAGACATTTCGGAAGTAAGAAAAGTGTTAAATGCCGCAAAAGTTCCGGTATCGCCGAGATATGCAGTATGGGACACAGAAGCAGACGCAAAATTCACAACTGTCGACGCAATTGTAAATGCTGAAAAATCCGGTTCTACTTCTGCACTCCGTGACGGTTCAATCGGTAAAGTTTTCGGACTTGACAACTATATGTCACAGGCAGTTAAAACTCACAAGACAGGCATTACAAAGGCAACAGGCGTTAAAGTTAACGGTGCGGTTTCAAAAGGTGCGGAAAAACTTTCTGTTGACGGAACAAATCTTACCGGAAAATTTGTAAAGGGCGACCTTATAAAGATTGGCGGAAAAACATACACGGTTACAAAAGATTCGGCAGACGCCGCATCAAACGCAATTGCCGAAGTTTGTGTATATCCGGCTCTTGACGCTTTGGCAGACGATACAACTGTTGAAGTTATTTCAAACCACACTGCAAACCTTGCGTTTAATCCGTCTGCGTTTGCATTTGTAACAAGACCTCTTACCGCTCCCTCAGGTGTTGAAAGTTATGTTACATCTTATAACGGAATTACGCTCCGTGTAGTTAAAGGATACGATATGAAATACAAGAAAGAAACACTTTCTATGGATGTTTTGTACGGTTACAAGACAATGTATCCCGAACTTGCGGTAAGGGTTTTGGGTTAATGACTGATTTTTCATTCTACAAAGACTGTTATTTAGGGACAAAGATAACCGATGAAAGTGAGTTTTTATCTTACGAGAAAAAAGCAAGTTTTTATATTGACAAAATAACTTTCGGGAATGCTTCCGATTACGGCGAGGAAGTCAAAATGGCAGTTTGTGCCGTTTGCGACAAACTTTCCGAGTCTATGGGAGTTGTTTCGGAAAACAACGACGGTTATTCGGTTACATACAAAGATGTAACAGAGGGCGACCTTTTTAAGGCGGCGGTTATTTTTCTTCCCGAGGAACTGCTTTACAGGGGGATATAAAAGTGAAGTATGCTGAAAACACAGTTACATTTGAAAACCCGGACGGCAGAAAACTTACATTCAAAAATGCTTATATTTATCTTACAAACAAAGTAAGCATAGGCGACGGGTTTTCTGACGCAAGTTACATTATCATAAGAGTACCGGGAGCGGACAATGAAGTTCCGCTCCCCGGCGAGATATTGGAATATGACGGAAAGACCTTTGCGGTTGTTCTTTCGAGAAACAATTTAAAAGGGTTAAGACCGCATTTATATATAGAGGCAAGGGGTTAAATGATATACAAAATATTACAGTATTTTAAAAATTATCCGGGGTTTGCCGGCAAAAGGCTTGCAATTGATTACATAGGCCCCGACAAAAATGTTGTTTCCTTTATTCCGGACGGTATGAGCGAAGTTACGAGGACTTACACGGACGGCGGAAAAATTATGAGATACACTTTCAGAGTTGTTTTTTTAAGCGACTACAAAGTGACCGAAAACAGTGCTTATCTGATAACAGAGGGCATTAAAAGATACATAAACGAAAATCCGCCTGATTTTGACGGAGGACTGTACTTTGAAGTCACCGAGTTTTGCCACATAGCCGAAAACACGGGAACAAAGGGAAAGTATGAAATGAAAATAAAATATGTATATGAGGTGAAAGAATGAAAAAAAGAAGTGAAAAAGTCGCTTTTTTCGGGGTTACCGAAAATGACAAAACCGTTTACAGGAGAATGACGGGATTTACGAAATTAAGCGTTTCAAAAAATCCGAAAAGTTACACAAGGCAGTATATTGACGAGGATTTTGAACATTCGGACATTGTAGGCTATCAGACAAACATAAACTATCAGTTTGACAGATTTGACGGCAATGCCGTTCACGATGAACTTGTTAAGATTACAGATGATGAAATTACAGGTTCGGGAAGTTTAAGAGAAATCATTATTGTTGACACATCGGACAACACGGCAAAAAAGAGAAGTTTTTCTGTTGTTCCCGACACAGAAGGCGATTCATTTGACGCATACACCTATTCGGGAAGTTTTAAAGCCACGGGAGAAATCGTTTCAGGCACGGTTTCTACAACAGACAGTTTTAAAACAGTTACATTTGCCGAGGCGTGATTAACCATTTCGGCGGATTAAGGGAGTCTTTTGAGATAGACGGAAAAAAGTATTACATAAATACGGATTTTCGCGTCTGGGTGGAAATTGATGCACTTTTAAGAAACGGAAACTGCCAAAAGGCTCTCTTGCTTGCCTTTAATGAAATCCCCGAAGACATAAAAAAGGCGATGGAATGCCTGATTTTATTTCTTTGCCTTGAACAAAAGGGGAAAGGAAAGGCAAGAAAAGAAAGGCTGTATGATTTTAAAGAGGATTCGGGGCTTATTTTAAGTTCATTTTTAAGGGAATACAACATTGATTTAAGAACAGAATATCTCCACTGGTACACATTTATAACGCTTTTGTTTACTCTTTCGGACGACGCTCCGTTTTCAAAAGCATTTTACTACAGGAGCAGCGACCCTTTCAGCGTAAAAGACAGGGAAAGAAGAAGTTTCCTTAAAAAAATGAAGAAGTTTTATTCTCTTAAACAGGAAATAAAAGACTCCGAAATAGGAGAAACTTTAGGAGGTGCTTTTTAATGAAAAAAACACAGTCCGAATTAAGAATTGACGCTATCAATGCGGCGGTAAGAAGTTCTGTTTCATATATAAAAAGTCTTGAGGACAATGTTGAAAGTGCCTACAGTTTATGGCTTTCTATGAACAAGTACACAGCCGACGAGGCTGAAATTACAAACAAAAGGGTTGAAAGCATAAACAAAAAGTTAGAGTATCAGAAACAGATGATAAATTTAACAAAAAAGGCTTATGAGGACATAAAAAGCCTTGCCGGAAGTTTTGCCGACGACACCATTTCGGCACAGACGAGGTATCTTGAAACGGTAAATGCTTATCAGAATATGATGGCAAAAGGCAACCTTGCAATTTCAGAGTACAACGAGGCGGAAATGAAAAGGGTTCAGAAAGAAAACAAAGCAATTGACAAAGAAAACAAGAAAAAGTTCGGGTTTACCGCCGAAACGGTTGACGATTCGGATTTTACTTATGTTAAGGACATTATAGAAAAATACAGGCAGTACATAAAAGAAAACAAGGACACTTATCTTGAAGTCGGCGGGAACTTAGAAGATTTTATGAAACTTGCAAAGTCTGTTACGGGTTATGACAAAATCGAGGAGCAGTACAAAAACGGAAAAACGGGCGGAATACCCGACCTTATTCCTTATGTCGAGGCAAAGACCTATCAGTTTCCCGAAATTGAGGGCATAAACTACGACCAAATGGACACATCAACCGTTGAAAATGCCGTGAAAAACAATTTCAGAAACATTGCAAACGGAACGCAGGTTGTAATAAGCAAAGCATTTAACGAAATGGGCGAACAGGGCATAAAAGATTTTGCCGACGGGCTTAACTCGGGCGTTATCAAGTATGAAACAATGCTTGCGTCTTTTGCCGACAGTTTTTCCGAAAAGTTAAAGAGCGAGATTGACAAAAGCCTTGAAAAAGAATTTATTACAAACAACTACACTTCAAACTACACCATAAACACAAATTCAAAAAGTGCAGAGGCGGAACTTGAGGATTTTGAGCGTTACGAAGAACTTAAAAAGTTCAGAAAAGCAACATAAAAAGGGGGGAAAGCAAATTGAACCTTACAAAATTAAGTTTCACAAATCCGCTCGGAAAAGTTGATATGACAGGCGGAGGGACAAGCCATATAAGAATTATAAGTGTTTCGGGACTGGAATTTGTTCCGAAAAATTACGGAGTTATAAGATTTTCGGACACAGACGGAATTGAAACCGTAACCGAAAACCATACAGAAAGAACAATCACCGGCAAAGGGGACATATTTTTCAAGTCTTACGAGGAAGTCAAAAGGCTTCAGAGTGTTTTTATGGAAAAAGGAGAAATCACGGTTACAAAAAACGGCAGAAAGTTTAAATGCGGTTACAAGCCGGGGAAATTTGAAACTCAAAGAGAGGGCCGTTACATTTTATCGTTTGTGTTCCAGGTTATATGCGACAGTCCGTTTTTCACGGCTGAAACATCGGAAAGCGTTTATTTGAGAAAAAGAATTAATATGGTTTCGGGAACAGGTGTTACTCTTCCGGCGGTTTTTACCAAAAGAGAGCAAAAAGTTTCTGTTATAAACAAAGGGCACAAAAGGACAGAGCCGGTTATAAAAATAACTTACGCAAAACCGCTGTCGGGGTCTTTAAACGGCGGAATTGTGATAAAAAACAACACAACGGGAAAATTTATTAAATTTACAGGCAAAGCAAAAGACTATACTGCCTTTGATATAGATATAAAGCAAAGAAAAGTTTTATCGAAAGACGGGGCTGATATTTCTTCATGTTTAAGCGATGACACATACCTTTCCGAGTTTTTTTTAAATGTGGGAGTAAATGAGATTGAGGTCATAAATTCAAATCTTTCTGAAGACATTTCTGCAAAACTTGAATTTGACCCGCTTTATCTGGGGGTGTAGAAAATAGAAAGCATTAATTTTTACGATTTTGAGTTTAACAAAATACATTCTCAGCCCCGTGCAATAAGTGTTATCTGGAATTTAAAGTACAGAGGAATAGGAACTTTTGAGGGACATTTTTCTATTTCCGACCGTCTTTCCGAAATCCTCAAAGACAAAAAATATTTGATTGTGACGCAGAAAAGTTTTCAGGCGGTTGTTACATCAAAAGAAATAGCAAACGGCGAGGTTGTTATTTGCGGACGGGAACTTACTTATCTTATGTATAAAAAAATCGTGCCTAAGTTTTATTCCAAAAACGGCGAAATAGGCGATACAAACGGAAAAATCTGCAAATATCTCACCGAAAAGGCCTTTTCGGGAGTGGAAAACCTTGAAATAAAGGGAACCGAGAATTTAACATATCCTATTACAAACTTTTGGAGAAATGTTGCAAACCCTCTTTCAGATGTTGTTTATGACCTTTGTGCCAAAGACGATTCGGGATTTAAAATGACTGCCGATCTGAAAAACAAAAAGTGGGTTATTGAATTTTACAAAGGAAGGGAAACAGACACCGTTTTGTCGGAGGGACTTAAAAATGCTTACGATGTTACATATAAGTATGATTTGGACGATTATTTTTCCGTAGGCCATTTTTACAGAAATTATGACGATGAAGGCACATGGAATCCCTACAAAAACGACCCCAGGCTGTCTTCTCCCGACCCTTCCAATTTCGGAAAGAAATATTCTGTTATAAAGCAGAGTTATTCGCAGTTCGGGACGCTTTTTGAAGTCGGCGGATATGCGGTGTGCGACAACCGCGAGGGAGTATTAAAGTTTGACGAGGACCCGACGGGGTTCTGGACAAGTCTTGAAAACGGCGAGGGAGTATCGGGCATTTACAAGTGGGAAGGAAGAATAGATGCGGACAACGACCTTGACGGAGAAAAAGAACTCGAAAAGCACGCTCCCGACACCAATATAAACCTAAAAACCATAGGCGTTGAATATTTAAAAGATTATTTGCTTGGCGACAATATAACGGTTAAATATGAGAAAAACGGACTTAACTTTATGAAAAAAGTCAGAGTTAAATCTGTAAGAATTTTTGAAGATTATTATGAAAAAGGCGAAAGGCCGTCATTCAGGGAGATTGATTAAAAATGAATTTTTGGGAAAGGAGATTAATATGAACAATTACACATACGGTTTTTTTGACAATCAGACCATAGGTGTTGACGAATTAAACAAAATTACCGCAGATGTTGTATCGGGCGGCGTTTCGGCTGTTTATTCGGGAAACAGTTTCAAAGCGTCCGAGATAAACAGTACAAATATGGCAATTTTTACGGGAGGGGTTGTGCCTTATACCGACACGGCTCTTAAAGTTGTAAAATCGGGAAGCAAGTATTTAATAAATCCCGGCATTGCATTTTTTGACGACGGCACAAAGATGGAAATTTTAACGGGGGGCGAGGAGATAACGCCTAATGAAAGCGGTAAGAGTTATGTTTATCTTGTTTCGGACTCAGACCTTATGAAATGTTATGTTGACATTGCTGCGGCAGAAAAAACAGAGGGCAATTTTGTTTTGCTAGCCGTAATTTCCGAAAAAGGAGTGATTACCGACAAAAGGAAATACTCGGCAGGCAAAAAGCAAGGCTTTTATGCAGGGACATTGGGTATGCCGGTGAGCGTTTCATACACAATCACTCCCGATTTTTACTCGAAAAACGAGCCTGTTAAAATCTTTGTGGGCAAAAACGGAATATACAAAAACGCACTTATTTATGTTATTTCCACAATAAGCCAGTCAATGTCTTATCTTACTTTTGACGATTTGGGAGTTTTAACTTTGTCGAAAAGCATAGGAATTTTCAACGGCGGTGTATATTCCGACAACAATTATGTTTACGGAGCCTTTTCGGGCAGTATATATAAGCCGAATTATCAGTTTAACAGGTCGACAATAAAAATTGAGGACGGATATTTTTCGGCGGAACTCAGTGTATACAACGAATACAAAAATCCCGATGAAAACTCGGTAGTAAATGTAAAATTATGGTAGGAGGGATAAGATGAAAAAGGTATTTAGAGTAAGAAAAGGGGAATACACAAATTATATCGACTATCCTTTGGTATCGGACGATTTAAGGTCGTACAGCGTGATTTTTGACACCGGAATTACCGATAAGAATTTAACTTTTCTTGTTACTGCAATCCGTCCCGACGGCAAAAAGATTAAAGGGGTCGGAACGGCATCGGGCGGGGTGTGCGAATACACATTGGAAAGCAATATGTACTCTGTAGAGGGAGAACTTAAACTAAGGCTCACCGTTTCTGATGACAGTTACGAAATTTTAACAGTTTCGGAACTTATTTTCAATGTTACCGAGCCAAACGGCATCAACACCGAAAAAGGGGAAGATGAGGTCAAATACTTAAGCACGCTTTTAACCAAATTAAACTCAAAGCAGGACGCCGAAACGGGAAAGGTTTTATCCCAGAACGATTACACCGATAAGGAGAAAGAAAAAAGCGAGTACACTTTAAATGAGTTGGAGCAGGCAATGAAAACGAACATAACTCAGTCGGGAGCCGAAGCATTTGCAAAATATTTAAGCAAAGAGCAAAAAGCGACTTTAAGGATTTACGGAACAGAAAGCGGAACGGGGGATTTGTCCGAAAGCGACAGCAAGTACCATATTCCGGTTAAAGTGTCGGGAAATCTGTTTGATTTTTCTCAAATCGAAAAAGGCAAAAATGTAACGGCTTCTTATGAAAACGGAGTGTTCAAATTTACAAAACTCGGTTATTCCATTTCGCAAGGGAACGAACTTTTAAAAATCAAAGTTCCGGTTGAAAGCGGCAAAACTTACACTTTATATTCAGGGTCGGGAAATGCAACCTTTTCAAGCAGCGGCTGGACAGTGGCATCGCACACCGTAACCGGGTATTGGTATCAGGGAGCCGAGAAAAGCTATCCCGATCTTTACACTGTATATACCGGAGGACAAAACAGGGTTTCATTTACCGCAAAAGAAACCGGAACTCTTGAAATACTTGTCGGAGGGCAGACTGCCAAAAACGTAACGACAGAACTGACGGATTTTTGCATTTACGAGGGAATACCCGAAACTTCATACAACGATATGATCTGGACGCCGTATTTTGAGCCTTTATCATACGACATAGTGCTTGACGAAGCACTTTTGAACGGAAAATGGACCGAAAAAGAGATAGTTTTGCCGAAAGGAACAAGCAAAATCGCGGTTAAAACTTCTTCTCCGCCGTCAAAACTTGTTTTCGGTTACATAAAGAGTCTTAAATCAATTATAAGAGATATAACAAACGCAGTTATTGCATTGGGAGGAAGTTTATGATTAATTTAAAAGAGTTTATACTGGTTAATTTAAAAAGCGGAGTAAAAAACGGGAGTTTTACAAAAGAATATGCAAACATTCTGCTTGCAAATTATTCTATAAAGGGAATTGTATCGGCAGAAGATATTCAGGCGTTTTCGAATCAGATTGAAGAAGAAATGCCGGTACCCGAAGAAATCGAGGTGGAACAATGAAAATATGTATAGACGCAGGACATAACAATTCAGGCTGGGACACCGGTGCTTCCGGGTTCGGACTCCGCGAGCAGGACATTTCGTTTGACATTGCAAAGTGCCTTAAAGAAAATCTTGAGGCATTGGGGTTTGATGTAATTCTTACAAGAAACAAAAGAGAAGAAAACATTGGAAAAAACCTTTCGGAGAGCATTAACAGGAGAGTTAAGATTGCAAACAGCCAAAACGCCGACCTTTTTGTTTCAATTCACGCAAACGCAGGCGGCGGGATGGGAACCGAAACATATGTTTACTGCAAAGGAAGTGCTGCCGAAAAGTATGCAAAAGAGGTTCAGAAAAGTATAGTAAAAAAATTAAATACAGCCGACCGCGGAGTTAAAGAAAGAAAAAATCTGGGAGTTTTAAAATATACCAAAATGCCTGCAATACTTGTTGAAACGGCATTTATAGACAACAAAGAGGACAACCTCATCTTAAGAAACGCCAAAGGTTTCGGGAAGGCAATCTCAGACGGCATATATTCAGCCGCAAGTCCCGATATTATAGATGTTCTTGCAAAAAAGATTGAAATAAATGATATTGAGGGAGCAAAAGCGGCACTTAAAAAAGCAAAGGAAGAAAATTCGAGTCTTTACTGGATTTTATACAAACTTGTTATGGGGGGTGTGGTATGACGCAGACCGAAATAAAACTTTTATTATGCTCGGTTTTAAGTACGGCGGTCCACTTTTTGGGCGGAGGCGACAAACTTTTAAAAGTGCTTGTTATATTTATGGTTCTTGACTATTTAACGGGCATAATTGCAGCAATTTACACAAAGACTTTAAACAGTGAAACAGGGTTTAAGGGAATACTAAAAAAACTCACAATTTTAACGGTTGTCGCACTTTCGCACTGGGCGGGAGTAGTCACCGGTGCTGAAATGATAAGAACGGCGGTAATATCTTTTTATATTGCAAACGAAGGTATTTCGATAATCGAAAATGCAGCAAAATGTGATGTTCCCGTGTTAAGCAGGCTCAAAGAAATCTTAGAACAACTCAAAAGCGAACAGTAAATAGGTCTGTTTTTTTGTGTATGCTGATATTGAGCAAAATTGATATATTAAATATCAAAATCGGTATGTTGAAATTTGTCATTAAATACTTTATAATTTATGTGTATAGTTGTGATAGGTGCCATTTATGAACACAATATAAAAATTTATATATATAAAAAGGGGAAAAAAAGATGAAAAAGAGTATTGGCAAATTTCTAAGTATTGTTCTGGTACTTTCTATGATTTTGACAACTGTTGCGATAGTACCTGTTTCGGCAAGTGCTGCCGAAGTTGACTACAGTACAATTCCTTATGCTTCTTTGGTTGACATCTCACAGACTGTAAAGGGAAGTGATATATCAGCATCAAAGACTGCAGCAAAGGGCGACAAACTGTTTATTACAGATGAGTCGGGAGCGGCTTCAAAAACGGCCCATGGAAATGTTAAGGCAGCATCGCTTAATTCTATGACTGCTGCACTTGACGCTGCTAAAACTGCTGACGGAAAAGGAAACAATGTATTTTTGGCAGGCGGAAAATATTATCAGGCAGACGGACTTTTACCGACATTGGAACAGGGCAGCGACGCGTCTTACTATGATGCAATTAATATGCAGCCTTACAGTGCAACCGAAGGTACAAAAACATTTGACCTTTCAGGAAGATACATAAAAGGCGTTTCGCTCGTAATGGTTTCACATTCGCCTAACAATAAAGGTGCAGGTGCTATTATCGGTTATGCTGACGGAAGCAAATCTTCTGATGATAACTGCTCATCGGTTCCTTCATTCAAATTCGACTCAAACACAAACCCGTTTCTTACAGGAACACAGGCAGGCACTGAAACCGCTTACTATTTAAATTATGCCGATGTTTTGGCAGATTCTGCAAAACCTGCGACACTTTTCTCTGTTCACACTTCCGGACAGACAGCAGAATCGGCAAGAGTAAATTATAAAAACATAAACGGCGTTTCGGACGGCGACGCAACTTCAAGCCATCACGCATTTTTATATGCCGATATTGCAGCGGTTTATGAAATCGAATATTCATTTAACGAACTTACCGAAGTTTTAAATGCAAGAATTGCAGATTATCAGACTGCTTCCGAAGTACAAAAAGAAATGATTTATTCGGCACTCTTAAAAACAATAAATTCAGCAAAAGAAAGAGGATATGATGAATCTGTTCTTACAGGCTGGAGCAACATATTAGACGCCCCCTCGGGTGCCGGCAAAAAAGAAGAAGCAAGAGAAAACTTGCTTAGCAAAGGCGTTAAAATTGCAAATCCGGCAGGTTATACACCAAATGCTATATTTGCAAATAAAGATTTTGCCGACAGCACAGTGGAAAGTACACTCGGTACTCACACACAGACAAAAGTCAGTGCAATTTTAACTTCCGGAGCATTTTCAAACAACTATGCCGCATATGTAGGAGATGATTCCGAAACAGACGGATTTACCGCACTTAAAGGAAAAATATCTTACGCATTAAACGGAATTAATTACGATGTTACGGGTTTGGTTCCCCAAGAAAATGCAGTTTTGTCTTTCGGTGCTAACCTTTTCGGACACGCAACCACATATTCTTTGAACCCGGATTCAATCATTCTTAAACAAATTGACGCGGTTTACGGTTCAAACGGCGGTTCCGAAATTCCTATGACATTTACAATGAAAGACGGCTCAAACGGTCCAAGTTCTTTCAGAACATACACAAGTAAGGCTGCACAGACCACACAGGATAACAATAATGTAACTTTTGCTTCGGGTTATGCCGCAAAGGTTGAAGGTGGTAAAATTGCCAAAGATTCAGCACACGCTATGAATTTGGGTATGGTAACGCTTGCAAAATCTGAAAACGGCAATTACATTGTTCCGGATACTGTTTCGGTTAACTCGGCAGGAAAAGACAGACTTACATTTATGGCGGTTTACGCTGTTAAATACGGCATTGCAGAACTTGCAGACACAGTAATTCCCGGTGCTTTGGACGAAGTTATTGCACTTAGGGCGACAGACCTTTCAAAAGCAAACGCACTTAAAGGATATATTACAAATACAATGGATGACGCTGACGCAGAACTTGCCGCAGCAGGTTATCAGTTTACTTTAAAAGATATGCTTTCAGATTCTGCACTTTCTAAATATGACGCAGTATTTCCTAATGAAAAGGATTATATGAGAGTAGAATCTGCATCGGTTGAAAACGGAACACAGGCTAGTGCAACAACCGAAAAAGTTGTAATTACAATGTCAAATTCGATTTCTGCAGAATCAATTGCAAATCTTGCAAACCTTGTAACAGTTACGGGAACAGACGCAACAGTTTCTGCTGCAGCAAATCTTATAACTGTTGATTTCGGCGGAATATTGGGTTACAACAAAAATGTAACCGTTACGGTTAAAGCAGGTATGACAGACAGTGTTACGGCATATCCGCAGCACACACTTGAACAAGATTATGTTTTGAGTTTTTCAACTCTTGCAACAACAGAAAAATTAAATGTAACGGCATCTTCGGTTGAAAACCGAGCAGAAGGCGTTGCACCTTCAACATCGGCTGTAACATTTACATTTAACAAACCTGTAAATGCCGAAAAACTTTCAAGCGATATGACAGTTACGGTAAACGGCTCAAAAGTAGAGTTTACAGTACAGATCTCGGGAAATGACGCAACTGTTACACTTTCAAAAGCACCTGGTCATAATAAAGATGTTATGTTTACAATTCCGGCAGGATTTTATTCCGCAGAAGGTTTTGTAATGGAAGACGAATATACCTTGGTATTTTCAACAGAGAGAAAAGAAGTGGAAGCAACAACGCTTGCAAATGACACATTTGATTCCGATGAGGATATTCACAACTGGTCGTTTAAAGGCAATATAGTTGAACCTGAAATTGTTTCAGACCCGTTCGATGCCAACAGCACAAATAAAGTTCTTAAGATTACAGGCAACCCCAACGGAAGCACAAGTATGACTTTCGCAAGAATTCTTGAGGACAATGAAGACTATGCCGGAAAGATTTATGTTTCATATAAATTCGGTTGGTTCGACACAACAAAGACATCGGGAAGCAACGCTTATAGCACATTTATGAATCTTAAGGATTCAAACGGAAAACTCCTTAACTATATGGGATTCGGCGGACAGGGTTTGGTAAGAATTTTCGACACTTCGGCTGTAAAAGGCGGAGAAGTTCAAGGAAAGTTTGATTTAAGACAACCCGAACAAGGCAAATTCTTAAAAGTTTCATATGTTTTTGATACTGTTGAAAAAACTATCACTTATTCTATAAACGGCGGTGAGTCCGTTACAAGATATCTCGAAAGTTATCCGTACACTGCTAATACATTCGCTTTCCTTGAAACTTCAATGTCAGCGTCTGCATCGGCAGATTATCAGACAGTTATTTATCTTGATGATGTAAAAATCGCAAAATGCGAAGAAACAAGCATTATAGATAATATAGCAGAGAAACAAAATCCTGATGAAAATATTACACTTTCATCAAATATGAAAATTGAGAGTTTTGCCGTAACAGTTAAAGACGCAAACGGAACAGTTATTACTCAGGATGCGGCTCTTAACGATACCGGCAGAGTTCTTACAGTTGAAACAAAAGGACTTCTTAAATACAATCAGACATATACACTCGAATACGAACTTCAGACAGAATTCGGAGAGGTAATCAAAAACACAAGAACATTTAAGACCTACCCCGCAAAAACACTTAACTTTATAGGTTCAATTGAAGTTACTCAAAACGGAAACGGATTTGACGCATCATTTACAATCAAAAACCCGGAAAATACACAAAAGGGTGCATGGGTTGTAATCGCAGCATTTAACGAAAACAATAAGATGCTTAAACTTGTAAGCGGCAGTTACGAAGTTCCGGCTAACGGAAACACACCCGGAACACTTTCGCTCACTGATGTACCTACAGGCACAAAGTTTGTAAGAGCATTTATGTGGGACGGAAGAGATACATTAAACGCATATCATTTGCCGGTTGAATTTGAATTTTAGTAAGATTTAAACTGCACCGGAGTAAGGGGGCAGAAAAAGCCCCCTTTTGCATTAAATTAAATAAATATTTAGGATAAAGGCAAATTAAAGGGGTAAAAAAGGATGAAAAGAAAGATATTAAGCGTTTTACTTGCAGTTTTGATGATACTGCCTGCTTTTCCGCAGTTTGTTTTTGCGGACAGTGCAGTGTATGTCAATGCAAATGATATTATAGAAGATGTAAATTTGTCAAATGATTTTGAAACAGACTCGCAGGCTTCGGATTGGCAGTATGCCAATGTTCCGACAACTCCTCCCGAAATAGTTGAAGACCCTTCGGACGCTTCCAATA
>CAKSDT010000029.1 GCA_934446135.1 uncultured Clostridia bacterium | reverse complement strand
TTTATTTATCTGTATATATGTTTTTATTTTTCCGTTGTTCTCTTTTTCTCTTGGATTATTTACAAAATAACGGGAAATAAAAAAGCGGAGAACGCCTTTTTTAACAATAAAAAAACATTCTCCTAAGGTTGTCACCTTTGCGGTCAGCAATATAAAACGCTTATGTAAAGAAAGAAAAAGTAGGAAGCGACCATAATAATCCCATCGGCAGGGTACATTTTTTTACTTTTTCTTGAAAAACACAAAATCAGATAGCATGTAAATCCCAGGGCTGTTAAACAATAGAACACACTTGAAAGCACATCGGCTTTCATAGGACTGATAAGCGAACAAATTCCGTTTATCATACCCAAGTTTAAAATATTTGCTCCCAATATGTTTCCGAAAGAGATCTCGGGAGCATTTTTTTTGATTGCCGTAATACAAGTCACAAATTCGGGAAGCGATGAACCTACGGCAGTCAGAATAAGCCCTATTATCATACTCGGAACACCCAAATCGGATGCAATTTTTTGTCCGCTCGACACTAAGACCTCAGACGATATACCTATAATTACAGCATTTATTACAAGAACAAATAAACTTAAAAAAAGTTTATTCTTTCTGACAACTATCATTGCCGCACCCTTATCCTTTTTGCCGTTCCCCAAAACACTCAAAAATGCAAAAACCAGAAAAATCACACCTGATATTTTCGGTATTTGGTGAAACTTCACAAATGAAATTAATGTCAGAGTGCTAAGCACAATTATATAAACGGCATTCTTAAAAAGTTGTTTTGTATGCTTTAAAACCGGCTTTGCTATTATCATTGCCGTTCCTAATATAAGAGCAGTATTGCATATTACCGAACCTATGGTGTTACCGAATGCCATACCCGTATCTCCGTCCAACGAGGCACTCACTGAAATCACCGTTTCGGGAAGAACCGTGCAAAAAGAAACCAAAGTAGCACCTATTGCAGCCTCAGATATACCCATTGCCTTTGATATATAAATTGCTTTGTCCAAAAAAATATCACTTGCTTTTATAATTATAATAAGTCCTGTAAAAAATAAAATGTATTCCATTTTTCTACCTTTCTTGTCCTTTCTTTTTTTAATTATACGCATAAGGACTTGAAAAAATAACCATAATGTGTTACATTATCGGTATGAAAAACTCAATTACAGAAAAATACAAATTTAATAAAGATGACGGAATCATTGCGGCAAATATCCTGGATAAGGATTGTATGTGTTATGAAAAATGTTTTGTAACCTCAACTTCATTTTTGAGTTTAAGCCAACAAAATATTATAAACATAATAAAAAAAGATTTGAAGTCCGATTTCATTCTGTTCGGCGGATATCGCGACGCTGAAAGAAAAATTCTCTACTTTGTTCCGGACTACATTGATAAGGAAGATTTTGGCTCTTATTCCGATATTGTTGTTTTGAAAGTTAAAGCAAACAAACCCCTTTCACATCGCGATTATTTAGGCTCGCTGATGGGGCTTGGCCTTAAAAGGGAAAGTATAGGGGATATTTTGGCAGACGGCGACTCAGCACAAATAATTACTACCAAAAAAATCGCAGAATTTATTAATACCAATTACTTTAAAGCAGGCCACACCCCCGTTTCAACTGAAATACTTTCCGTTTCGGAACTCACGGTTGCCGAACCCGAAACCAAACTAATCACAGATACTGTTATGAGTTTAAGACTTGACGCAGTTATTTCATCGGCATTCGGAATATCGAGAACTGCAGCCGCAAAAGAAATTCTTGCCGGCAAAGTTTTTGTAAACGATGTTCCCGTAATCAAAACGGATTTTAAGACAGATGAACATTCTAAACTTACATTAAGAGGAAAAGGAAAAGCGGTATTGAGTTCAGTATCCGGAATCAGTAAAAAAGGTCGGATATGGATTGAAATCGAAAGATATGTAAGGTGAAAATATATCAAAAGCGGTGTGAATGAGTTTCACACCGCTTTTATCTTACACAAGATTTTCCGTCTTTATATATTTTTTATAAAAGTATACTGCAAACGGGACAGAAACCGCAAATGTCATAAGGTCTGCAATAGGCTGACTGGCCTCAACTCCCGTGCAACCAATAAAACGAGGAAGAATAAGAACTGTCGGCAGGAAAAATATTCCCTGTCTTAAACTTGCAAGAAATGTTGCTCTTATTTTCATTCCGAGGCACTGATATAACTGATTCACAAAAGTCGAAAACGCCATAAACGGCATTACCATTCCGCCGTAAATTATGGTGTTGACACCTATATTAAGTACCGAAGTATCTTTACAGAACCACCACATTATTTGTTCTGAAAATAAAATTGTGATTATAGAAAATGCCACACATATAACAGTTCCCAAAAATGTTGCAAATAAAAACGCATGCCATGTTCTCTTTTTGTTTCCTGCTCCGTAATTAAAACCTGCAACGGGCTGAAATCCCTGCCCCAAACCGATTATTAAATTTCTTACAAGAACATAAACTTTGTTGGCAATTGTTATTGCTGCAACCGCAGCGTCACCGTATACGGCGGCTTTGATATTTAAGGCAGCTGCAGCAACACTGCCGAGACCCTGTCTGCATATTGTAGGAAATCCTACAGATATTATTTTTCCGTAGTCCCCGCCGCTTCTGCTTATGTATTCTGTTTTTATTTTTACTATAGTTTTTCCCCGTAAAAACATAAAAATGAAAATAATGAAACTGATTGTCTGACTTATAACGGTAGCAAGTGCCGCTCCCCCGCATCCCATTTTTAATCTAAATATCAAAACCGGATCTAAAATCACATTAATTATTCCGCCTGCCGTAAGACCTATCATAGCAAGAAGGGACTCACCTTCAGCACGGAGGGCATTGTTTAAAACAAAAGTCGCACAAGAAATCGGTGCAGCCGCAAGAATATATCTTGCGTAAGACAAACCGTAAGGGAGCATTGTATTTGTGCACCCTAAAAGTTTAAGCAACGGTTCAATAAATATAAGGCAAACTATTCCTACAACTCCGCCTGTTACAATTGCAGCCGAAAATGCACTTGAAGCATATATATTTGCCTGTTTTTCATTTTTTCTGCCGAGATTCAAACTTATAAGGCTACCCGCTCCCATTCCGAGTCCGAATCCTATTGCCTGAAGTATAGCCATTATAGAGTATACAACCCCTACTGCGGCAGACGCGGACTTATTTATCTGAGAAACAAAATATGTGTCTGCAGTGCTATATATTACTGTAATAAGCATACTGAGCATTGTGGGCAGTGCCAAACTTGTTACAAGTGCAGGTATCTTTTCTTCAGTCATTCTTTTATATTGTTTTTCATTATCAATCGCATTCATTTTATTCCTCACACTACCATAAACAGTGTACCTATTGTAATAAGAGCTGAACCTAATAAAGATTTAACCGTAAACTTTTCATTAAGAAACACAAATGCCAAAACAAGAGTTATTACAACACTCATTTTATCAATAGATACAACCTTTGAAACATCGCCCATTCTTAACGCCTTATAATAGCAGAGCCAGGAAACACCCGTCGCAAGCCCTGACAGAATAATAAAAATCATACTTTTTTTATCTATCGTGAAAAGTTGAGACTGACTTCCGTTAATAAAAACCATAACCCAAGCCATAATAACCACACCAATAGTTCTTATTCCCGTTGCAAGGTTTGAATCAATATTGTCTATTCCTATTTTTGCCAAAATAGATGTCAACGCTGCAAATACCGATGAAAGTACCGCAAAGACAAGCCACATATTTCATCACTCCTGTGATATTTTTATACATTATTATTATACTCTAAAATTTTACTCATTTCAACTTAAAATTTTTCATTTACCTATTGACTTGGTAGGTAATATGTGCTATACTTTCTATAACATACCACAGAGGTGGGTAAATAATTTGCTAAATAAAGGAGATAATTATTATGTCAAAAATTTACAAATCAGCAGATGAACTTATCGGTAAAACCCCCTTGTTAGAACTTACTCACATTGAAAAAAAAGAGGGTATTGAGGCAAAAATACTTGCTAAACTTGAATATTTTAATCCGGCAGGTTCTGTAAAAGACAGAATTGCAAGAAAAATAATTGACGACGCCGAAGAAAAAGGAATAATCAATAAAGATACCGTAATTATTGAACCTACAAGCGGAAATACCGGTATAGGACTTGCGTCGGTTGCGGCAGCAAGAGGATATAAAATTATAATAGTTATGCCTGAAACTATGTCTGTTGAAAGAAGACAGTTGATGAAAGCATACGGTGCCGAACTTGTTCTCACGGACGGCTCAAAGGGTATGAAAGGTGCAATTGAAAAGGCAGAAGAACTTTCAAAAGAAACTCCTAACAGTTTTATTCCGGGACAGTTTGTCAATGAGGCAAATCCGAAAGCACATTTTGAAACCACAGGTCCCGAAATTTATGCAGATACCGACGGAGAAGTTGATATTTTTGTTGCAGGAGTCGGAACAGGCGGAACAATTACAGGCGTAGGAAAATACTTAAAATCCAAAAAGAAAGATGTTAAGGTTGTTGCAGTTGAACCAAAAACATCAGCAGTCCTTTCAACCGGTGTCGCAGGTCCTCACAAAATCCAAGGTATCGGTGCAGGATTTGTTCCGAAAGTTTTGGACACAACCGTGTATGATGAAATTTTCCCCGTTTCTAACGAAGACGCATTTGAAACAGGCAGAGAAATAGGAAAAAGCGAGGGTGTGCTTGTCGGAATTTCGTCAGGTGCTGCACTTTTTGCAGCAAAAGAAATCGCAAAAAGACCTGAAAACAAAGGAAAAACAATAGTAGTTTTACTTCCGGACACAGGCGACAGATATCTTTCAACACCACTATTTAATGAATAAAGAAAGGCAAAATTATGATATATGCAGATAATGCGGCAACAACTAAAATGAGTGATACTGCGGTAAACGCAATGATTCCTTACTTACAGGAAAATTTCGGAAATCCGTCCAGTTTGCACACAGTAGGTCAGAACGCAAAAGAGGCTTTGGTCAAAGCCCGCGAGGAAATTGCGGAACTTTTAGGCTGCCAGGCAAAAGAAATTTATTTTACATCCGGCGGCAGCGAAGCAGATAATCAAGCCATTTTAAGTGCGGCTGCAATAGGAAAAAGAAAAAATAAAATGCACATAGTGTCTACTGCATTTGAACATCATGCAGTACTTCACACACTGAAAAAACTTGAAAAAGAAGGTTTTGAAGTTGAACTTCTTAAGATAAATCCAAACCATAATTTAACGGTTCGTGATTTTGAAAGTGCAATAAGGGAAGATACCTGTCTTGTTACTGCTATGTATGCAAACAATGAAATAGGTTCGATTCTTCCCATTTCAGAAATAGGGCAAATTTGTAAGGAAAAAGGTGTGATTTTTCACACTGATGCTGTTCAGGCTGCAGGTCACATAAAAATTAATGTTAAAGAGCAAAACATTGATATGCTTTCTCTTTCGGCTCATAAATTTCACGGACCTAAGGGCATCGGGGTGCTGTACGCAAAACAAAGTATACCGTTAATCAATATTATAGAAGGCGGTGCCCAAGAACGCGGCAAAAGAGCAGGCACAGAAAATATACCGGCTATAGTTTCAATGGCAGCAGCATTTAAAGAAGCCTGTTTAAACATTGATGTTAACGCAAATAAGGTTTCGAAAATGCGTGACAGATTGATTGAAGGGCTGTCCAAAATACCTCACAGTGCATTAAACGGTGACAGAGTAAACAGACTTCCGGGAAATGTTAATTTCTGTTTTGAAGGAATAGAAGGTGAAAGCCTTTTATTACTGCTTGACGCAAAAGGAATATGTGCTTCATCGGGTTCTGCCTGCACATCCGGCTCTTTAGACCCAAGCCATGTTCTTCTCGCCATAGGAAGAGTTCACGAAATTGCACACGGTTCGTTAAGGCTTTCTATTTGCGAAACAAACACGGATGAGGAAATTGACTATATGCTTGATAAAATCCCTGGAATTGTAGACTACTTAAGAAATATGTCACCGTTGTGGCGTGACAAAGTAAACGGAAATAAAAAATTTATACTATAAAGGCGGTGTTACGATGGCTTTATACAGTGAAAAGGTAATGGATCATTTTAAAAATCCGAGAAATGTCGGTGTTATAGAAAATGCAGACGGCGTAGGCGAAGTCGGAAATGCAAAATGCGGAGATATTATGAAAATATATCTTAAAATTAATGACGGCACAATAGAAGATGTTAAATTTGAAACATTCGGCTGCGGCAGTGCCATAGCCTCGAGTTCTATGGCAACAGAAATGATAAAGGGAAAGAGTGTTAAAGACGCACTTGCCCTCTCAAATAAGGCAGTTGCAGAAGCATTAGACGGACTTCCCGCCCACAAACTTCACTGTTCTGTCCTTGCTGAAGAGGCAATCAAAGCAGCGGTTAAGGATTATTACGACAAAAACGGGATAAGTTATGACAAAACAGAATTCCCGGACTGTGAGTCCTGCGGTCACTGCAGTCTTTAATTTAAGAGGTAATAACTATGATGATTTCAACAAGGGGAAGATACGCACTGCGTGTTCTTGCTGACCTTGCAGAACACACAGACAGCGGTTATGTTCCGATGAAGGATGTCGCTGCAAGGCAGGAAATATCACTTAAATATCTTGAGCGTATTATGCCGATTTTAACTTCAAACGGCCTGGTTGAGGGGGTTCATGGCAAAGGCGGCGGGTATAAACTTACGAAAAAGCCGGAGGAATACCGTGTCGGTGATATTTTAAGACTTACCGAGGTTTCGCTTTCACCGGTTGCCTGTCTTGAAAATAATTCCTCGCCATGCCCGAGGAGGAACAAATGCACAACAGTTGAAATGTGGAGCGAACTTTCAGAGGTTATTAATAACTATCTCGACACAAAAACCGTTGCGGATTTGATTAACAAAACTTAAATTTAAACGAAAAGTATTGACAACTGCCAATAATGGTAATATAATTCTATCAATACGGACAAGGGATGTTTGTTATGGGTTTTTCTCGCCCTTAAACGGACATCTCTTTTTGAATATTATAAATTAAGCACCAAAAGGCGGAACTATTTATGAGAAAATTTGATAGAAAATTAATATTGGAAGACGGAAGCGAGTACATAGGATATTCATTCGGTGCAGATGCAGAAAGAGTATGCGAACTTGTATTTAACACTTCGCCCGTCGGGTATCAGGAAATTATTTCCGACCCGTCATATACATATCAGGCTGTTGTTATGACATACCCACTTATAGGAAATTACGGCATAACAGACGATGATTTTGAAAGCAAAATCATCAGTGTAGGTGCATTAATTGTGCGTGATTACAACGATATGCCGTCAAATTTCAGGTATACCAAAACTTTGGATGAGATTTTATCGGAAAATCAAGTTCCCGGAATTTACGGAATAGATACAAGAAAACTTACGAGAAAAATCCGTGATTTCGGTTCCCAGCGTGTCCTTATAACAGATATTTCAACCTCTGCCGAAGACGGAATAAAAATAATTAAAAACAGTCCCATACCAAAAGATGCAGTGTCAAAAGTCAGCTGCAAAAAAAGATGGTATTCCAGAACTTCAAATCATAAATTCAATGTTGTTGCAATAGACTGCGGAATAAAGTTTAATATTATAAGGGAACTTAATAACTTTGGCTGCAATGTAACTGTCGTTCCGTTTGATACAAATGCTGAAGATATTGAGTTTATGAAGCCGGACGGTGTATTTGTTTCAAACGGTCCGGGCGATCCTGAAGATGTTTCCTGTCTTACGGAAACTATAAAAAAACTTATCGGTAAATATCCTATTTTCGGAATATGCCTGGGTCATCAGATAATATCTCTTGCTTACGGCGGAAGAACATACAAACTTAAATTCGGACACCGAGGCGGAAATCATCCTGTTAAAAATCTTAAAACAGGAAAAATTGAAATAACATCTCAAAATCACAGTTATGCGGTTGATGAAAAAAGCCTTCTTAACACACCGCTTGAAATCACCCATATTAACCTTCTCGATAAAACTGTAGAAGGAGTAGAGTGTGAGAAGGATAATATTTTCTCGGTTCAGTATCACCCTGAAAGTGCCCCCGGTCCAAAAGACAGTACATACCTTTTTAAGAAATTCATAACTTTAATGGAGGAGGGAAAAAACAATGCCTAAAAGAACAGATATCAAGAAAATAATGGTTATTGGTTCCGGCCCTATTGTGATAGGACAGGCAGCAGAATTCGACTATGCCGGCACCCAGGCTTGCCTTGCCCTCCGTGAAGAAGGATATGAAGTAATTCTTTTAAACTCAAATCCGGCAACAATTATGACAGATACAACTATTGCCGACAAGGTTTATATGGAACCGCTTACACTTTCATATGCCGCAAGAATTGTAAGATATGAAAGACCTGATGCGATAGTCCCCGGAATAGGCGGACAGACAGGCCTTAATATTGCAATGAAACTTCATAAAAAAGGAATCTTAAAAGAATGCGGCGTTGAACTTTTGGGAACTGACGCCGAATCAATAGAGCGTGCTGAGGATAGAGAACTTTTCAAAGAACTCTGCTTTGAAATAGGAGAGCCTGTTGTTCCGTCCGAAATTACATATTCAATTGAAGAGGCTAAAGATGCTGCAGAAAAAATAGGTTATCCTGTGATATTGCGGCCTGCATTTACATTAGGCGGCACAGGCGGCGGATTTGCGGACAATGAACAGGAACTTGAAGAAATGATGAAAAATGCTCTTGCACTTTCGCCTGTTCATCAGGTCCTGATAGAAAAAAGCATAAAAGGATATAAAGAAATCGAATATGAAGTAATTCGTGATGCAAATGATACTGCAATTACAGTGTGCAATATGGAAAACTTAGACCCGGTCGGAATACATACAGGGGATTCAATAGTGGTTGCACCCAGCCAGACACTTACAAACAAAGAATATCAGATGTTTCGTGACAGTGCCCTTAAAATAATACGAAAACTCGGAGTTAAGGGCGGATGCAATGTTCAGTTTGCACTTGATCCACAGTCTTTTAACTATTATGTGATAGAGGTAAATCCAAGGGTTTCGAGGTCTTCCGCATTGGCATCAAAAGCAACGGGTTATCCGATAGCAAGAGTAAGTGCAAAAATTGCGGTCGGTATGAATCTTGACGAAATAATGCTTGTTAACACCCCTGCCTGCTTTGAGCCTGCACTTGACTACATAGTTACAAAAATGCCGAGATTTCCGTTTGACAAGTTTACACTTGCGTCAAACACACTTTCAACCCAAATGAAAGCAACGGGAGAAGTAATGAGCGTGGGAAGAACGATTGAAGAAAGTTTGCTTAAGGCAATCCGATCACTTGAAACAGGCAAAAATCATATTCATATGGAAAAGTTTGACTCTAAAAATATGACCGAAGAACAACTTTTGGATTATGTAAAAGAAGGAACAGATGACAGACTTTACGCAATTTCCCAACTTATGTGGATGGGCGTAGACCATTCAAGGATATGCAATATTACTCAAATAGATATGTTTTTCCTTGATAAGATTAAAAAAATAGTTGACTTTGAAAAGGAAATGGAAAAGAACATAAACAATGAAGAAATGCTGCGTCTGGCTAAAAAAATGGGATTTTCGGATTCATACATAGCAGACCTTTGGGGGACAACCGAAGACGAAATTTATAACTTAAGACTAAAACTCGGACTTTTCCCTGTCTACAAAATGATTGACACCTGTGCAAGCGAGTTTGAAAGTTATGTTCCCTACTTTTATTCAACATATGAAGACGAAAATGAATCAATAGTTTCGGACAGGAAAAAAATCATAGTTCTGGGGTCCGGCCCTATAAGAATCGGACAGGGAGTTGAATTTGACTATTCAACAGTTCACGCAGTCCATGCTATTCACGACGCCGGATACGAAGCAATAGTTATTAATAACAACCCTGAAACAGTTTCAACTGATTATACAACTGCCGATAAACTTTACTTCGAACCGCTTACAGTAGAAGATGTTATGAATGTTGTCTTATACGAAAAACCGCTTGGCGTAATTGCAACGCTCGGAGGTCAGACTGCAGTAAATCTGGCAAAACCTCTTTCAGACAGAGGAGTTAAGATAATAGGAACGGATTGCGGCGGCATAGAAAAAGCCGAAAACAGGGACGCTTTTGATGAAGTGATTAAATCCCTTAAGATTCCAAATCCGACAGGTCTTGCAGTGACCGACATAGAATCGGGAGTTAAAGCGGCAGAAAAAATAGGGTACCCTGTTTTGGTAAGACCGAGTTTCGTATTGGGCGGACGGGCAATGGAGATAGTTTCAAAGGAAAAATCTTTAAGATATTATCTTAATAATGCCGTTAAAGTTGATAAAGACAAACCGGTACTGGTCGACAAATATATAGTCGGAAAAGAAGTTGAAGTCGACGCTATTTGTGACGGAGAAAATGTATTTGTCCCGGGAATTATGGAGCTTGTTGAAAGAACAGGAGTTCATTCCGGCGACTCCATCAGCGTATATCCCCCCTACAGTATATCGGAAAAAGTTAAGGAAACTATTTTTGACTATACCAAAAGGCTCGGCATCGGAATAGGTATAATAGGACTTTTTAACATACAGTTTATTGTTGACAAAAATGAAGATGTGTTTGTTATCGAGGTTAATCCTAGAGCATCGAGAAGCGTGCCTTTTTTGTCAAAATCAACAGGTGTGAATCTTGTTACAATCGCAACCAATGTTATTCTTGGAATAAGCCTTAGAGAGCAAGGTATAGAAAATATAACAATTCCCGAAAAGGAAAGTTATTTTGTCAAGGCTCCCGCTTTTTCCTTTGAGAAACTTTCAGGTCTTGATGCGTACCTTTCCCCCGAAATGAAATCTACGGGTGAAGCAATAGGATATGACAAAAAATTAAACCGTGCATTGTATAAGGCACTTCAGGCGTCGGGAATAAAAATGAAGGACTACGGAACTGTTATAGTAACCCTCGCCGACGAGGACAAAGAAGAAGCCCTTCCTCTTGTCAAAAGATTTTATGACTTGGGATTCAGCATTGAAGCAACCGTAGGCACGGCAAACTTTTTGAAGGAGCATGGTATAAGAACAAAACTCAGCGGCAAATTGAGTGAAGGAAGCGATGAAATTCTTCAGTCAATACGAAACGGCTATGTAAGTTATATAATAAATACCAGGGCGATTCTCTCGGGAATTCATTATGAGGACGGTGCCGCAATAAGAAAATGTGCCGTACAAAACGGTGTAACAATATTTACATCTCTCGACACTGTTAAAATTTTGCTTGATGTACTGGAAGAAAGCATATCGGGAATCAAAGCAATAGATTTGCTTAATTAAAATAAGACAGTTGATATAAGAGAATTACCAACGGAAACTTAAGATGATACATTACTAAGCACAGAAGATAAAACATACAAAAATATATTGACAAAATGGTTAAGATATGGTATTATCTTATGGTAACCGCATTGAGCCGGCTTTTTTGAAGCGGAAATTTTTAAAATTTAATTATTTTCCGCCGGCAAGAGCGAGTCTGAAATCAGGAGGTGAAACCATTATGTACGCTATTATCGTAACAGGTGGTAAACAGTATAAAGTTTCTGAAGGCGATGTTCTTTTCATTGAAAAGAAAGATGCTGAAGAAGGTGCCGCAGTTAAGTTTGATGAAGTTATCGCAGTTTCAAATGACGGCGAATTTACAGTAAATCCTGCAAATGCTTCTGTTGACGCAACTGTTTTAGGTCACGGTAAAGATAAGAAAATTATCGTTTACAAGTACAAACCTAAAAAAGGCTATCACAAAAAACAGGGACACAGACAGCCTTATACTAAGGTTAAAATCGAAAAAATCAACTTATAGTTTTTATTAAAACTATTATCTCATTTGCATAAGTAACGGAGGTGCAAAAAAATGGCTCATAAGAAAGGTGTCGGCAGTACCAAAAACGGCAGAGACTCCGAATCCAAAAGACTTGGTGTTAAGAGAGCTGACGGACAGTTTGTTACAGCCGGAAATATTTTGGTAAGACAGAGAGGAACAAAAATCTATCCCGGTCTTAATGTTAAAAAAGGCGGCGACGATACACTTTTTGCTGTTGCTGACGGACATGTTAAATTTGAAAGATATGGCAAGTCTAAAAAACAGGTAAGTGTTTACACAGCTGAATAACAAAACAAAATGTACGGTGCCGAAATTCGGCACCGTTTTGTTTAAATTACACTTTTGCACATTTTAAAAAGTACGCATAAATAAGTTAAATAACCGAAAAATAATATTATTTGATTTATTTATGCCTCACATATTTTTATTTAAGGAGATAACAATGTTTACAGATAAAGCCAGAATTTTTGTTAAAGCAGGTAACGGCGGAAGCGGAAGTATGTCGTTTCACAGAGAAAAATATGTTGCTTCGGGAGGTCCGGACGGCGGAGACGGCGGACGGGGCGGAGATGTTATTCTTAAAGTAAACACTTCCCTTTCAACACTTTTAGATTTTAAATATAAGAAAAAATTTGCCGCAGAAAACGGTCAGGACGGTCTTAAGAAAAGATGCCACGGCAAAAACGGTGCATCGTTATACATCGGAGTTCCTTTGGGAACTGTAGTAAAAAAAGACGGAAGAGTTATTGCAGACCTAAGCAAGAAAGATTTCGAGTTTATTGCTGCAAAAGGCGGCTCGGGCGGTTGGGGAAACTGTCATTTTGCCACTCCTACAAGACAGGCACCGAAATTTGCAAAAGTTGGTTTGGACGGTGAAGAGAAAGAACTTGAACTTGAACTCAGACTTCTTGCCGATGTTGGGTTTATAGGTTTCCCGAATGTCGGAAAATCCACACTCTTATCTGTGATTTCAGCCGCAAAGCCCAAAATTGCAAACTATCACTTTACAACTCTTATTCCGAATCTCGGTGTGGTTGATGCCGGCGAAGGCGTAAGTTTCGTTGCGGCCGATATTCCGGGGCTTATAGAAGGTGCTGCACAGGGGGCAGGTTTGGGTCACGAATTTCTGCGTCACATTCAAAGGACAAGACTTTTAATTCATGTAGTTGATGTTTCCGGAACTGAGGGAAGAAACCCGTCCGAAGACTTTGACATTATAAACAAAGAGTTAAAAGAATATGATTCCGAACTCTCAAAAAAACCGCAGATAGTTGCGGCAAATAAGACAGATATTGTAACAGATGAAAAGGCATATGAAGAATTTAAAAAGAAAATAGACGGATTGGGTCTCCCCTTCTTTGAAATTTCGGCGGCAACCAAAAGCGGCGTAGACGCATTGGTTAAGTATACAGGCGGACTTTTGCAAACAATACCCGTACCTGAAACTGTAATAGAAGAAGTTGAAGTATTTGAGGAAACTTTTGAAAATCCGTTTGAAGTAACTCTAAAAGACGGAGTATTTGAGGTCACCGGACCTTATGTTAAAAAACTTATAAATTCAATAAACTTTGATGATTATGAATCATTGGGTTATTTTCAGACTATGCTCAGAAAAAGCGGCATCGTAAAAGCACTTGAGAAAAAAGGTGTAAAAGAGGGCGATACTGTTAAGATGCTTGACCTCGAATTTGAATTTATGTATTAATTTCGGAGTGATTTAATTGAAAATCGGAATTTACGGCGGAACATTTGACCCTGTTCATAACGGACATACATTTCTTGTAAATTTTCTTTTGGAAAACGCTTTCTGCGATAAAATCATAATCACCGTTGCAGGCGATCCGCCGCATAAATCGGACATAACATCAAATCAATATGACAGATTAAATATGGCGAAACTTGCCTTTTCAGGCTGTAATACCGATGTTTCGGATTATGAAATAAAAAGCGGTGAAAAAAGTTACACATATAACACAATGAACTATTTTAAAGAATTATACCCCGATGATGAAGTGTATTTCATAACGGGTGCGGACGCTTTTTTTGATCTTCCGGATTGGTATAACGGTAAAAATCTTATAAAAGAAAACAAGTTCATTGCAGTCGACAGAAGCGGACTTTTTAAATCAAAACAGTATTTTGAAAAGTACGAAAGGGTAATAAACAAGTATAATTGCAACAGCATAATTGTTGATGTCAAAACTCCTGATATTTCATCGACAAAACTAAGGGCAATGCTCAAAAGCGGCGAAGACTGCAAAGATTATATTCCGGACGCAGTATATAAATATATAATCAAAAATTATCTGTACAGGTGATAAAATGAATTCCCTTAAAGAAAAAATTTTAGAAGATATTGAAAGTGAAATATCCCCAAAAAGGTTTAAACACATAATGGGAGTTTCCGAAACGGCGGTAAAACTCGCAAAAATTTACGGCGGTGATGAATCGGTATGTGAAATTGCAGGCCTTTTGCACGATATTGCAAAAGAAAAACCTTTAAATGAAATGCAGGAATTGACAAAAGGAATTAATCTTCCCGATAAGGTTTTTCTGTCAAGGGCACTTTTGCACGGTCCTGCAGGTGCCGTGCTTTCAAAAGAAAAGTATGGGATTTCGGAAGAAATTTATAACGCCTGTTTTTATCACACTTTCGGCAGAGAGAATATGTCGCTTACCGAAAAAATCGTTTTTGTCGCTGATATGACCGAACCCGGCCGTGATTTTGAAGGGCTTGAAAGCATACGGAGAACTTCCGAAAAAAATCTTGACAGCGCGGTTATTGACTGCATTAACCAGACTTTGCACTATCTTTTAAGAAATGACAAAGATATTTTTGAAGAAACTGTAAAAACAAGAAATTTTTATTTAAAAAATATGGAAAAAAAGTAAGTTTTGTGATACAATGAATTAATAATTTAAAATCGGAGGAAATTAAATGGAATTAATAGATCAGGTTGAAAAAATCGTTAAGGCTTTAGACCTAAAAAAAGCCGAGGATATTACTGTCCTTAAAATAGACGATTTAACTGTTATGTCAGATTACTTCGTTATTGCTTCGGCATCAAACACCACACAGCTTAAAGCATTGGCCGGCGAAGTTGAATTTGAACTCGAAAAAATCGATGTAAGACCGAGCCACATAGAAGGTTACGAAGGCGGAATATGGGTGCTTTTGGATTACGGAAGCATTATAGTTCATCTTTTTCTTAAAGATTCAAGAATGTTTTACAGTCTTGAAAGACTTTGGTCAGATGCAAAACAGATAGATATTTCAAATTGGTTAAAATGATTGGAGAGATATAAATGGATTACAATTTTACCGAAATTGAAAAAAAATGGCAAAAATACTGGGACGATAATCAGACTTTTAAGGCTGAGGACGATTATACAAAGCCTAAATTTTATGCTTTGGTTGAATTTCCGTACCCATCGGGATTCGGACTTCACGTAGGTCATCCGAGAAGTTACACTGCCCTTGACATACTTGCAAGGAAGAGAAGAATGGAAGGATATAATGTCCTTTACCCAATGGGATGGGACGCTTTCGGTCTTCCTACAGAAAACTTTGCGATTAAAAACCATATTCACCCAAAAATAGTTACGGAAAATAATATTGCAAACTTTAAAAGACAACTTAAAAGCCTCGGCTTTTCATTTGACTGGTCAAGAGAAATAAATACTACAGACCCCGAATACTTTAAATGGACGCAGTGGATTTTTCTTAAACTCTATGAAAAAGGACTTGCATATAAAACTGAAATGCCTGTAAACTGGTGTGTGAACTGCAAATGCGGTCTTGCAAACGAGGAAGTTGTAAACGGTGTTTGCGAACGCTGCGGCGGAGAAGTTGTCCAGAAACTGAGAAGTCAATGGATGCTTAAAATCACAGAATACGCTCAGCGTTTAATAGATGACCTTGACGGCCTTGATTACATCGAAAGGGTTAAAACTCAGCAAAAAAACTGGATTGGCCGTTCAGAAGGTGCAGAGGTTGATTTTAAACTCACAACGGGAGATAAACTTACCGTATATACAACAAGATGTGACACTCTTTTCGGTGCAACTTATATGGTTATTTCACCTGAGCACCACATTATAGAAAAATTAAAGGACCGTATTTCCAATATAGATGAAATAAGAAAATACCAGGACGAAGCGTCGCACAAATCCGACTTTGAAAGAACAGAACTTGCAAAAGACAAAACAGGCGTTGAAATTAAGGGTATTAAAGCAATCAACCCTGCAAACGGTAATGAAATTCCCGTATTTATTTCAGATTATGTACTTATGACATACGGAACAGGTGCTATTATGGCAGTTCCGGCACACGATACCCGTGACTGGGAATTTGCCAAAAAATTCGGACTTCCTATAGTTCAGGTCGTAGACGGAGAAAATGTTGACCTTGACAAGGAAGCATTTACGAATGTTTATGAAGGTAAATTGATAAATTCAGGATTTTTAAACGGTCTTAGCGTTAAAGACGCAATAGCCAAAATGATTGAAAAATTAGAATCAGACGGAGTAGGAAAAAGAAAAGTTAATTTTAAACTCCGTGACTGGGTATTTTCAAGACAGAGATATTGGGGCGAACCTATTCCGATAGTAAAATGCGAAAAATGCGGATATGTTCCGCTTCCGGAGTCCGAACTTCCGCTTGTTCTTCCTGATGTTGAAAGTTATGAACTCACCGATGACGGAAAATCTCCCCTTGCAAATATGACAGATTGGGTTAATACTACCTGTCCGAAGTGCGGCGGAAAGGCCGAAAGAGAAACTGATACTATGCCGCAGTGGGCAGGTTCTTCCTGGTATTTCTTAAGATATACCGACCCGCATAATAAAAATGCTCTTGCATCAAAAGAAGCACTTAACTATTGGCTCCCTGTTGATTGGTATAACGGCGGTATGGAACATACTACACTCCATCTTCTTTATTCAAGATTCTGGCATAAATTTTTGTATGACATCGGTGTTGTTCCTACAAAAGAACCTTATCAGAAAAGAACAAGCCACGGTATGATTTTAGGCGAGAACGGCGAAAAAATGTCGAAGTCAAGAGGAAATGTTGTAAATCCTGATGATATTGTAAATAACTACGGTGCTGACACTTTCAGAACATATGAAATGTTTATAGGTGCTTTTGACCTTGCAACTCCTTGGTCGGAACAGGGAGTTAAAGGATGTCACAACTTCCTTAAAAGAGTTTGGGGTCTTTTGGATATTGTTTCAGATGAGAACGGATATTCGAAGGAACTCGAAAGTTCAATTCACAAAACAATCAAAAAGGTTACGGATGATACTGAAAAAATGAAATTCAACACTGCCATTGCTTCGCTTATGGCACTTATAAATGAATTTTACAAGAAAAAAACCGTAACAAAAGATGAGATAAAAGTATTTCTTCAACTTTTAAATCCTACTGCTCCTCATATTACCGAAGAAATGTGGCAGGTTTTAGGATTCGAAAAAACGATTTCCGAAACACCTTGGCCGAAATTTGACGAGGAAAAAACAGTTGATGATGAAGTTGAACTTGTTCTTCAGATAAACGGCAAGATAAGAGAAAAAATTAAAATGCCGGCAGGAAAAACAAAAGAAGAACTTGAAGAATTTGCACTTTCATCAGAAAGAATTAAAACTCTCACAGAGGGTAAAACTATCGTGAAAGTTATCGTTGTCCCGAATAAACTTGTAAATATAGTGGTAAAATAAAATAAAATTGTTAAATTACCAAAAAATACTTGTATTTATTCAAAAATAGGAGTATAATACCATTAGTTAAATTTAAGGAGGAAAAAATTATGTCAGTTAAAGTTGCTATTAATGGCTTCGGCAGAATCGGTCGTCTTGCTTTCAGACAGATGTTCGGAGCAGAAGGTTATGAAGTTGTTGCAATAAATGATTTAACAGATCCTAAAATGCTTGCTAACCTTTTAAAATATGATACAGCACAGGGCGGTTACTGCGGTGTAATCGGCGAAGGCAAACATACAGTTGTTGCAGGCGACGATTCAATCACAGTTGACGGCAAAACAATTAAAATCTATGCTGAAAAAGACGCTAAAGATTTGCCTTGGGGTGATATCGGTGTTGACGTTGTATTGG
>CAKSDT010000028.1 GCA_934446135.1 uncultured Clostridia bacterium | reverse complement strand
ACTATTTCTTTTGTCGCAACTCCTATAATGATAATCGGAATCCTTGCAAACAGTTTATTATCAGTAAATTGTTCAATGTTTAACGAACTGAAAAGTTATACTTATAGTGCATATAATATTTTATCTGCCTTTCCTCTTATGTGTTGTATGAAAAATATGATTAAAAATAAAAAAACCGCTTTAAAAAGCAGTTTGATTTCCGGCTTAGTTCTAAGTCTGCTTATGGTCTTTATTCATTTATCTGTAAGAGATATTGTCTCACCAATGCCTATGCTTAAACTGTCAAAAGAGAACGGTATATATAGTTTTTATGTATTTATAATGTTCAGTGCAATTTTTACAACTTCCGTATCGTCGGGTAAAGGCTTTTATGAATCCGCCGGTATTGACCGCAGACTGTCCTGCTTTATACTTGCAATCTGCGGCATTATATTTTCATTGGCGGATTTTGAATGGCTGATAAAAACAATCACAACAGTCTTTGGCTTTGCCGGACTGATTATCGTTTTGTACTCAATCTTTAAAATTCCATAATTCTCTGTCCCTGGCTTCTTGTTTTAACGAACACCAAACTTTACTGTTTTTTCTGCACTCATTCATAAGCATTACAGATACACCTGCAACTGCAGTAAGCGACATAGTTAAAGCAACTCTTTCTACACAGTTCATTTTGTTCACTCCCTTCAAAAATATTATTAACCGCAATGATAAAAAAAGTCATACAAAATTTACATATAATTTGAAAATATACAAAAAATACAATTGACAATACGTTATTAATTTGATAAACTGTAGATGTTACAAAAGATATAACGAATGGAGAATTAATATGGCTGAAAACAAACCTGAAATTGTTACACTTACTGATGATCAAGGTAAAGAAGTTGATTTCGAACACCTTGATACTATCGAAATGAATGACAAATACTATGTTATTCTTTTACCGGTCGAAGACCCCGATGACGGTGTAGTTATTTTAAAACTTGACGATCTTGAAGAAGACGAAGTTTTGGTCGGCGTTGAAGATGATGAAGAAGCCGATGCTGTTTTAAATAAGTATATGGAAATGATGGAAAACGACGATTCCGAAGAAGAATAGTGTACTTCCTGCCTGATGCGTGTTTAATCCTGACAACATTTGAACCAACACTTTTTTTAAGGGATTTGCACTTCAATTGTGGCTTGCAGGCCTCACCGCATATGTATGCCGAATGGGGAGCGATTTAAGCAATTGAGACATAACCCACCTGTAAACACAGGTTTAAAATTTTCAGGACAACGGTCAAGGCGGGGAATAACAATAAACTGCAGTGCTGCTTTTAGCAGCACTTTTTTATGTACGAAAAAAAACAGATATTTCTATCTGTTTTTCAACGCATTATTAATTTATTCTTCCATTTGCTTGCCGAGGAAGTTGGCAGCGGTTATTGCGAGTTTTAATTCAACATCACCCATAACCTTAATTTCTTTAGAATCAAAAAATATAACAGATCCGATTGAATCACCCTCAGAAATTATGGGTATACATATACTTATAACATATTTGTCTGAATTGTCAGTAATTTTATATTTTCTGTCTCCCGGGTGTTTTAATGTGTACTGTTCTCTATTTTTTATGAAATTGTCAACATCTTCTGAAATTTTTTTGTCAAGTAATTCTTTTTTTGACGCCCCGGAAACCGATACTACTGTATCATTATCTGTTATTGCCACACCATATCCGCTGGTTTTCGACAGCGTTTCAGCATATATTGTTGAAAAATCACTCAATTCTCCTATCGGAGAATACTTTTTAAAAATAACCTCGCCCGAATTATTTGTAAATATTTCCAGAGGGTCACCCTCCCTGATTCTCATTGTTCTTCTAATTTCCTTTGGTATTACTACACGGCCTAAGTCGTCTATTCTTCTAACAATTCCTGTTGCTTTCATATATATAACTCCTTTGATTTTTACTGCACTGTTATTGTCTGCATAAATGTTATTTTTATGTAAAATTCAAAAAGGAATTATTTGTAAAAATGGCACCGCAGTTACGGTGCCAAATAAATTTAAAATTTTAAAATTAAAAATTTCGTTTTGTTCTTCTTACTGCTTCACAGGTATAATTAATACCAAGTTTGCTGACTACTTCCGCATCTTCTTCACAAAGCATAACGGACGAATGAAGTTCACAACCTTTCAGGTTTTTAATCATATTAAGTGCTTGACTGGCAAGAGGATTGTATACTGCACAACTTGACAAAGCAATAAGCATTTCGTTAGAATCCAAATGTGCTGTAGCGGAATTAAATATCTCTCTCTTTAATTTTATTATCGGTTCTATAATAGTCTGTGCAAGAAGCGGAATTGAATCGTCAATTCCTGCCATAACTTTCATTGCATTAAGAAGTGCTGCCGAAACAGACCCCAAAAGGTCAGTTGTTTTACCCGTCACAATAGTCCCGTCGTTAAGTTCAATTGCAACTGCATGAGAATTTGTTTTCTCGGCTTTATCCAAGGCATATTTTACGACCTTACGATCAGCAACTGTAACTCCTGCTTGTTGCATTATAGACTCTGCCTTTACCACGGCATTTTCGGAAACTCTTCCTAAGAGTTTATCACAGCAGACCTTATAATATCTTCTGATAATTTCTTTCCTTGACGCTTCACTGACCGCATCATCATCTATTATACAATTTCCGGCCATATTAACACCCATATCTGTAGGTGATTTATAAGGGCTTGTTCCTAAAATGTTTTCCAATATTGCCTTAAGAAGCGGGAATGCCTCAACATCTCTGTAGTAATTTACTGTAGGTTCTCCATACGCTTCTATATGAAACGGATCAATCATATTTAAATCATTAAGATCCGCCGTTGCGGCTTCATACGCAAGATTTACCGGATGTTTTAACGGAATATTCCAAATTGGAAATGTTTCAAATTTGGCATAACCTGCCATAACACCTCTTTTATGTTCGTGATAAAGTTGGGAAAGGCATGTAGCGAGTTTGCCGCTTCCCGGTCCCGGTGCCGTAACAATGACTAAAGGTTTTGTTGTTTCTATATACTCATTTCTTCCATATCCGTCATCACTAACGATAAGTTTAATGTTATTCGGATATCCGACAATCGGATAATGAATATATACATTTATACCTAAGTTGGTAAGTTTCTTTTTAAATATATCCGCAGCATATTGACCGGCATATTGTGTCATAACAACACTGCTGACATAAAGTCCCATCCCCTTGAAAGCATCAATAAGTCTTAGTACATCCAAATCATAGGAAATCCCTAAATCCCCCCTGATTTTATTTTTTTCAATATCACAAGCATTTATGGCAATAACAATCTCTGCCCTGTCCGCAAGGTGAAGAAGCATTTTGATTTTGCTATCAGGCTGAAAACCCGGCAAAACTCTGGAGGCGTGGTAATCATCGAACAGTTTACCGCCCAATTCGAGGTATAACTTCCCATTAAATTTTTCAATTCTTTCCTCAATGTACTTCGACTGCATTTTTAAATATTTGTCATTGTCAAATCCGGTTTTTATCATATGAATGGACCGCCTTTCGTTATTCAGTCTGAAGCATATCTATATTATCTGCATCAGAATCTTTAGAATATAACATTTTTAAAAGTATAGGTGTAAGAACTGATGAAATTATTATAAGAAGAATCACCGATGTAAAATAAACAGGCTCCACAAGTCCTACAGACAAACCCTTTTGAGATACAATCAGGGCAACTTCACCCCTGGTCATCATACCAATACCGATTTTCAACGAATCTTTAAAATTAAAACCAAGTGCCTTTGCGGTCAAACCGCATCCGATTATTTTAGCAATGAGTGCAACCAAAACAAAGCCTAACGAAAACAGTACAATCTTCATATTAACAGATTCTATATTGGTTTTAAGACCTATACTTGCAAAAAATAACGGACCAAACATTATATACGAACTTATATCCATTCTTCTTGCTATGTATTCAGAATCACTTATATTGCAAAGAATTATTCCGGCAACATATGCACCGGTAATATCTGCAATACCAAAATATTTTTCAGCAATATATGCGAGTGCAAGACAAAAAACAAGTCCTAAAATCGATATTCTTCTCGTATGTCTGTACTTTGCGTCGACATATTTGAATATTTTGTAAACAACAAATCCAAAAATTAATGCACAGGCAAAAAAAACAACTGTACTAAAAATAACCTTGGCAAAGTGCATGTCAGGATTTTTAAGTCCAACAACAAATGTAAGAACTACAATACCGATAACATCATCTATAATTGCCGCACTTACTATCGTTGTTCCTATTGTTCCTTTTAGTTTACCCAATTCCCTAAGAGATTGAACTGTTATGCTGACGGAAGTCGCGGTCATAATAGTTCCTATGAATACAGCCTTAAAAAATGCCTCACTGCCTATTGCGGATATACCGTAAAATACCATAAAGTAAACTGTTCCTAAAATTAACGGAACTAACACTCCGAAACATGCAATAAGCAACGCTTTAAACCCTGTTTTTAAAAGTTCTTTAAGATCTGTTTCAAGCCCTGCCATGAACATAAGCAAAACAACGCCTATTTCAGCCATTTCCGATAAAAAATCCGTTTGTTTTACTAAACCCAAGCAACACGGTCCTATAATAAGACCTGCAACAATTTCACCAACTACCTGCGGTGCCTTTAGTTTTCTTGCTATAATACCAAACAATTTAGCAAACACAAGAATAATAGCCACATCTTTAAAAACTGTATATGCCATATAAAGACCTCTTTATAAAAATTTTATCAAACTCATTCATTATATCACATTTTTTTAAAAATTCAAGTTTTTTCGCAAAATTACCTTGAAATTAGCATTGTGCTGTGTTATCATATTTCTATCAAAATGTGAAGGGATGGTATTTGTGTCTGAAATTATTGTACCAAATGGTTACAAATCACTTTTAACCTTAAGACAAACCGAAATAGCAATTAAAAAAGTTAAAGATTTTTTTGAAAGAGATTTGGCAATACAATTGAATTTAACAAGGGTTTCTGCACCTTTGTTCGTTGATAGAAAATCAGGACTTAATGATACATTAAACGGTGTAGAAAGACCGGTAAGTTTTGATATTAAAGAAATTGACGGAGAGTTTGAAATAGTTCATTCACTTGCGAAATGGAAGAGATACGCTCTGAAATACTACGGTTTTAAACATAATGAGGGTTTGTATACAGATATGAATGCAATCAGGCGTGACGAGGATACTGACAATCTTCATTCTGTTTATGTCGATCAGTGGGATTGGGAGAAAATTATTGATAAATCCGAAAGAAATGAAGAAACCCTTAAAAACACCGTAAAATGTATCTATACTGCACTAAAACATACTGAACGGCATATTGCCGACGATTATTCTTTTGCCTCATATCTATTGCCTGATGAAATTACTTTTATAACAACACAGGAACTTGAAGATATGTATCCGAACAAAACGCCTAAAGAAAGGGAATACGAAATTGCCAAAGCAAAAGGTGCAGTTTTCATTATGAAAATAGGCGGTAAACTTAAATCAGGACAAATCCATGACGGCCGTGCTCCTGACTATGATGATTGGAACTTAAACGGTGATATAATTGTTTATTATCCCGTGCTTGATATTGCTCTTGAACTTTCATCAATGGGTATAAGAGTAGATGAAGATGCCTTACTGAAACAACTCAAAGAAAGAGGCGTTGAGGAAAAAGCAAATCTTCCATTCCAAAAAGCACGTTTAAACAGGGACCTCCCCTACACAATAGGCGGAGGAATAGGACAGTCAAGAATTTGTATGTACTTCTTGAGAAAAGCACATGTTGGTGAAGTTCAAGCATCCGTATGGCCAAAAGATATGATTGAAAAGTGCGAAAAACACGGTATACATTTGTTATAATGACAAAAGGGCGGAAAGATAGTCCTTAATAAAACAGTAAACATTAACAGACTTTCTAAAAAAACACGCATATCCCTTTTTAAGGTGATATACGTGTTTTTGTATTAAAATTTTCTTTAAATTCATTCTATTGATTAAAGTCCTGTCGCGAACTCATCAATTAAATATTTTCCGTCCTGCTGTTTTAATATCAGATAAAACGATGTTTCGGTTTTATCCGGATCGAAGACAGAATTTTCATCAAGAGTCATTTTTACATTTACTTGTGCAACCCATTCTCCGTCAGTAAAGCCTTTTTCTGCTAAATTATCAACTGTGGCTATGCTTAAAGGCATTGCTTTTTTCATGCCGAAAACATAATCATCGCCAAAGAAATTGTCTACACAGCTTTGAGTGCAGTATCTTTTCATTTTCTCAAAATCCTGATTATAAAAGGCCTTAAAAAATAACTCCACTGTTCTTATCGGATCCGACATTTCTCTCAGATCTTTCTCTGTTTCCAATGCATCAGTTACGGAAAAGGTTATATCGTTTCTGTTTTTATCAAAAATGTTATATTCTAATTTGTATAAGTGCGTTCCGTAAATTTCATTTAAAACACCCGATACAGAACCTAATTGAACATATGTGATGCTGTCCTTCAAAACAGGCGGAACAATTAGCACATCAAAATTTATGGGTTCCGGATTTGATAATATTTTTCGTATTTCCTGACCGATTTCAATTTGATAAGTATATTCCGAATATCCGTTTACGCTTCTTGACGGCTCATTGATTGAAACGGTTATTTTCCCATTATCCCAATTAATATAATTTTCAGGATTACTCATAATACCCATTTTTTCAAACAGTTCCCTAAGCGGAACATATACCTCACCGTTTTCGATAAAGGGTTTGTTCTTAAGCTCTATTTTTTCGCCGTTGTTTGTAATTTCAATCGTATAATCATCAGTCGTCAAATCCGATAATACGCCGCTTGCAAATACCGTTGTCGAAAGCATAATAACCGCAATGACCGCTGACAATACCGACATAAATCTGCTTGTTGTTTTCTTATTCTTAATCATAATAAATCTCCTTTTCAAAATTTTTTTACTGCTTGCCATTTGTGTGGTAAGCGGAAGCTGTTTGGATTTTCCGGTCGAAAGCAGGGAAAGAATTGTGCTCACATAGCTCATTTCCTCGCTTCCCGACATATTTTTTGTAACCGACATATCACAGGATATTTCGCACTCGGATGCAATTTGCTTTAAAACATACCACGCCATTGGGTTAAACCAATGCACACATTTTACAAACTCTGCAAACCATTTATATAAAATATCGTTCCGCTTAAAATGCGTCATTTCGTGACGAAGTATGTTATGTAACTGTTCGCTTGATAACTCCGTTTTCGGTAAAATAAGCATTGGTCTGAATACGCCCGTCATAAACGGCGACGCAACATTTTCCCATACCCGAACATTGATTTTTCTGTCGGTGTACTCCCTTGTTTCGGGGCAGGATATAACCTCGCTGTTTTTGCTTATTTTAATATTCAGCCTTATATACCGTAAAACATTTAAGAGCATTAAAGCTATTGCGCCGATAAGCCATACATACGCTAAAATATTCATTCGGTTATAAATTATCCTATCCCATATAACAGTTGCTTTCTGCAAAAGCTGCGGTTTTTGAATCGGGGCTGTCTGCACAATATTCTCGGTTGTTTCGGGTTGTTCGCTGACAACTGTTTGCTGTGTCTGTACCGCTTGCGTTGCAACGTTTGGCATGAGCATTGGATTTACATTAAACCGCACAGGAATCAACATAACAAAAAGTACGCACAGCCATATGTAATAATGCCATGAATATCCAAAAATCTTTTTTGTTATCGGTCGAAAAAGACTGATAACAACTGCAAAAACAGATCCGGCAAATGATGTAATTAATATGCTTTTAAATATTTCGCCAATCAATGTTGCTCCTCCTTATCTTTAAAAATTGCTTTTAATTCCTTAATATCTTTATCCGAAAACTGTTCTTCTTCAAAAAGTGCGGCAACCAAATTCTCAGCAGAACCACCAAACAGATTTTTTATAAGACTTTTCACCTGTGATTTTTTATATTCTTTTGCCGTCAAAACCGGGGTGTAATACCGTGCCTTGCCGCGTCTCTCGGCAGACAATGCACCTTTTTCAACAAGTCTGGCTAAAAATGTTGCAATTGTCGTACGCTTCCATCCCTTTTCTTCAACGGCCTTTCCTATTGCCGCTGATCCCATCGGCTCATCCGATTTCCACACAACCTTCATAATTTCAAGTTCAGCTTCACCTAAGTTTATGTTTGTCATAAGGTATACCTCCATTATATTCTACTTTTGTCGACATATATAGTCTACAACATTAGACATACTTTGTCAAGCATTTTTAATAAATTTACAAACTTTAACCAAGTTTTAATTTTAAAACGAAAAATTGATTGCAAAATGTTAAAACCGTATCAGAAAATTATTCCGTATTTTGTAAAGTAATTTATACGGACAAAACAACGAAACGGCTCAGAAATACCAAGTCGTTTCGTCAAAAACATTATTGATTTTTTAAGGACTACCTCTTGCCTTACATTTTCTTTAAAACTCTGCTTAAAGTCGAAACCGGTAATCCAACTATGTTGTTATAGTCACCGTTTATTGATTTCACAAATAAAGCCCCATACCCCTGTATTCCATAACTTCCCGCCTTATCTGCGTACTCACCTGTGTCAAGATAACACTCTATTTCCGAATCAGACAGTTCAAAAAACTCAACTTCTGATTTAACAGAAAAAACTTTGTTAATTTCGTTTTTAATAACAGTAACACCTGTATATACGCTGTGAACCTTGCCGGAAAGTTTTTTCAGCATTTCAAAGGCATTATCTCTATTTTCAGGTTTTCCTAAAATTTCATTATTTATTGCAACCACTGTGTCTGCCGCAATTATAATATCGTTTTGGAAATTAACCAATTTTAAAACCGACTCTGCCTTTCTTTGACTTAAAATTTCAACAGTTTCCTTAGGAGTTGTAACTGATTTTAAACTTTCATCCGCATCACTTACTACAACCTTAAATTCATCAGTTATTAATTTTAAAAGTTCCCTTCTTCTCGGTGAACCCGAGGCTAAAATAATCATAATTCCTCCTGATTTAATAAATCACTTATAAAATACGCATTTGTATGGGCAACATTATTATTGTTGTCTACAATTTTCAATCTTACATATAAATCGTTTTGAGATATGGGAAAAACCGAACTGTTTCCCAACACCTTATCACTTCGTCTACTGTCAGTCTGCAAAGATATGCTTCGTGCATTGTCTGCTTTAACATATAAATTTCCGTCTTTGTAAACCAAACTGTTGATATAGGCACCCGTAGATGAATAAAATTCTCCTTTTTCTAATGCGGATATTATGTCAGAATATAGCAAAGATTTGCTCATAATCATATTAAATCCGCCAAAACTGTCTGAATATCTGTACTTATTGTGATTATCGTCATTCATGGTCGCAAATATTTTGTTACCATACCTCAATAAATCGTCATATACAAAAGGACAATAAGAATCAAGACCTTGCATTTGACAGGAAGTGTTAAATATTTCAACCGCCCAAAGTCCCTTATACCCCTTATAATCATTATAGTTTTCTAATGACCACAAAGGATGATTATATTGAACAAGAAACCCGTTTTTATTTGCCAGACTTATAATCTCAGAAATTTTCTCAGACGAATATACCCTATCATAAATTCCGTTATGAATTATATTTTTTCTTACCTCCGGTTTTGAAAAATGATCATACACATCACTGTAACACACATTAAGTAAATTGTCCGGTTTCTTTGCTATAAAATTCAAATGACAAACTTTCATATCAAGTTTGTCAAGGGTAGATTTATCAGAAAATTCTTTTATTGCAATTTCTGATGCAGTAAGTGCTGTAAATTTATCATCTGACAAATACGAATGATTAAGCAAATGTTCATGATCGGAAAAAGCAAGTATGCTATAGCCTTCATTCATATACATTTCTTTTAATTCACTCGGTGAAAAAGCACCATCTGAACAATTTGAATGAGAATGTAAATTCGCCTTATACTGCTTACTGTTCTCATCAATAATAATTTTCATATATTTTGTGCTCCTTAAATACAATAAAATAGTACAAAGAAATAATGCAGAATACTTCCCGCAAGCACAAACAAGTGCCAAATAAAGTGTGCATATTTGTGTTTATTATCTCTATAAAAAATAATTCCGGCCGTATAGCAAAGACCGCCTACAACAAGCAGAATTATCCCTTTAACAGTTACATCGGATATTATTTTTCCGAAACTCATAACAACAGACCAACCCATTATTATGTAAAGGACCATGGAAACCTTTTTCCATCTTATGAGATTTATTGAGTTAAAAACAATTCCGAGAACAGCCGCAAACGCATTAATGCCAAACAACACCCAGCCCTTAGCACCGCCTATCAAACACAGGGAAATAGGTATATAACTTCCAAGAATTAAAATAAAAATAGAGCAATGGTCAAACACTCTAAATACATATTTTGCTTTCTCATTTGTCAGTGAATGATAAAGTGTTGAAAAAGTATACAAAATTATTAAACTCGCTCCATAAAGGGATGCTGCAACAACAGAAATTGCTCCGCCGCCATTTATTGCTGCCAGAACTATAATTACCGCTGTTCCTGCTATTGCAAGTAAGGCACCTACACCGTGAGATACTGCATTCGATATTTCTTCACCCAGAGTCTGAATTTTCTTTCCGCTCTCCATAAATTAGCCCTCCATCGCTTTATCTAGTATTTAATACTAAGTTATCACAAAACGAACAATATGTCAAGCAAAAGCAAACACGGTACATCTAATAATCTATTTCTCATCTTCTACCGGTTCAATAAATATGAACATTAATTGACCGCACTTAATAAGATCACCTGTTTTTAATGCACAAGGGTCGTCACCAATCTTTTCGCCGTTTACAAATGTACCGTTAGTGCTGTTATTATCCGCAATGCTCCAATACCCATCATGTTCAGAGAAAACAGCGTGTATTGAAGATAAAAACGGATCCGGAAATGCAACATCCGCTTTTGGACTTCTTCCTATACTGAGGCCTTTATCAACAGTATAATATTCTTCCACTCTAAATGGCAAAGTATTGCTGCGGTTTACTAGTTTTATATAAGGTTTATCATCTACGATACTCCCCATTCTGCTCTGTTTGATATCAAGATAAATAAGTCTTATAATACTAAACATAAAGAAATATATAGCAGTAACAAATATATACTTCACTGCATTTGAAATTACCTCAAACATAAACTCGCACCGCCTTTAGGGTAATTAATCTACAAATTTAATTCTATCTAATTCATGCCTCATATTCCTTTTAAAGGCATCAATATATTCCTGTCTTAAATTTTTTTGTTCTTTTAGTTCTTCATCTGTCAATTTCTCAACTCTTGATTTTCTTGCAAGTTGGTTAATTCTGTCAATCTTTTTCTGATTCATATTCAATACCTTTCATCACTATCTCATTAAATACATTTTCGAATGCAAAGTCATCATTTTTTGTCCTTTTGGGAATGTTTTTGGTTTTTCCGCCGGACATTCTGACTTTTTTCGATAAAAATCGTTCGAATAAAAGTCTGTCTATGTTATTACTATCGTAGACAATACCGTTTTGGCTTACAGCAGTGGCATTTTTAGAAATTGCAAGACATGCAACACCGTAATCCTGAGTTACTACTATATCGTTCTTTTTAACAAGATTTATCAGCACTAAATCCGCACTGTCACGGCTTTTATCCACTGTTATTACTTTACTGTACAGATCAGATATAATATGACTCGTATCACACACCATAATAACCTCAATTTTGTATTTCAACGCAACCTTAATTATTATATTTTTTACCGGACACGCGTCCGCATCAACATAAATTTTCATATCATTCTTTTACCGCCGCACTTAAGATTTTCTTTTTTATTCTTTGAATTGCATTATCAATGCTTTTATTTGACTTATTAAGTTCAGCAGCAATTTCAATATATGTCTTGCCGTTAAGATACCTGTCAAGAACCTCCGATTCAAAGTGACTTAAACATTTATTGATTTTTTCTTCAATCAAAGCAACATTCTCTCTATCGATGTAAATATCCTCAGGATTTGATGTCACTTTTGTTTCTATAAGTTCAAACAAAGTTCTTTCATTTTCATCATCAAAAGCATTTTTGTTAAGTGAAACATAGCCGTTAAGCGGTGCATGTTTTTGCCTCGTTGCAGTCTTTATTGCAGTAATAATCTGTCTGGTTATACAAAGATCTGCAAATGCCTTGAACACTGCCTGCTTTGACGGATCAAAATCACGGATTGCCTTAAAAAGTCCAATCATTCCCTCTTGCATTAAATCATCTCTGTCGCCGCCTATTAAAAAGTATGTTCGCGTTTTTGAACGGACATATCCTTTATATTTATCTATAATATATTCCATTGCCGCATCATCGCCGTCATTAGCAAAGGAAATAATATCGTTATCTGATAGTTTGGAGTAATCCGTCATAAAAACACCCCTTAATTACTGATTTACACCGTATTTCGTTGTAAGAATTGTTCTCTTAATAAAGAGCATTCGTGTACCGCCAATTATAGAAAACAAAACCGTTATATCTGTAAGTATATTAAATACAAACAAATTAAAATTAATCTCTGCCTGTCCGAAAATAATCGGGGTTATTAAAAGAGCAACAATCGCCGATAGTGCTGAAAGTGCTAAAAGTTCGCAAGAGATTTTTGATTCTGCACTTTTTGAATAATTTTTCTTGAAATTAAAAGAAAGTGAAATCACCGCTATAAACAAAATAATCATAATAAACAGGTTTGTCGGGAATAGCCTTCTTTTTACAATATTATAAAGTCCCCAAAATTTAGCCTGCTGTTTTGAATAATGCTTTGAACCCACGGAATAGTTACCCAAATAGTCAATTTTTATAACAGTTCCGTTCATAGCCGTATCTTTCAATGTTTTCAGAAAAACTTTTGGATTTTTTGCATAGTAAGTGATAATTCCCTTGTAACCCGTTTTACTCTTAAAATCATTAAACTTATCCGAATTTATAAATTGCTGTGCTTCATCCTCATATGCGGGAACACCTATATATTTTTCATATTCCTGCGGCAAATTTACAACAGCAGAACTATTTCTCCCCAGTAAAGCACCGTAAAAACAGGAATTATATAACGCTTCCTTAGAATTGTAATTTGTTATAAATACTAAATTTGAAACAATAATTACAACCGAACATAATATTGAAATCACCTTATATGTCACTCTGTTGTCGAATGCAATAAATCTTAACGAATACAAACCGTAAATAATGCCTATAACTGACAAAACAACATTTGAATTAAACAACAACAAAGAAAACAATAATTCTAATACCAAAGATCCTACTGTATGTTTCTCACAAAGATTTAACACTGAGTATATAAAGATAGGCAAAAATGCAACAATCATACTATATGTGTACGGTGTGTTCATATATGAAATATAGCCTATATCACATAATATAATTGCAAACATAATAAATGAAAGCAAATTATTCCAATTATATGCCGCCTTAATTTTTTTCAGCAAAAGATATGTACCTATGATAAAAATCACAGAGAAAATTACAGCAGGAATGTAAACGCTTACTACGCCTATTCCAGAAAGCGAAGAAAGCCACCCTACAATAGAGTATACAATATTTCCGGACATTAAATTTAATGTGCTTCCTTCTACGCCATACAAATTAGCATAAAACCCCGAACCGGATGCGGCGTTGACATCATACATATTCATTTTTTGCAAAGTATATGATAAGGAACCGTTGTCTTCAACTCCCACCCTTAAAATGAATAAATTTATAATCAATAAAATTGCAATTATTACAGTTGAAGTACTTAAAAAATTCTTTTCGCTAAACAAACTTTTCAAAATATCACCCTCTATTGTGCTGATTGTTTTAGTCTTTCAGCCTGGTCGGCTGTAACCAAAGCGTCAATTAATTCGTCTAGATCGCCATTCATTATTGCATCCAATTTATGGAGCGTAAGACCTATTCTATGATCTGTAACCCTTCCCTGCGGATAGTTATATGTCCTTATTCTCTCACTTCTGTCTCCTGAACCAACTTGATTTTTCCTCTGATTTGCAATTTCGCTATGCTGTTGTTCCTGCATCAAATCAAACAATCTTGAGCGGAGTATCTTCATCGCCTTATCCTTGTTTTTGTGCTGAGATTTTTCGTCCTGACACGAAACCACCAGTCCGGTAGGGATATGTGTTATTCTTACGGCAGAATCCGTAGTATTTACACATTGACCGCCGGGGCCACCTGCTCTGAAAACATCTATACGCAAATCATTTTGATTAATATCCACTTCAACTTCCTCAACTTCCGGCAAAACCGCTACTGTTGCGGCCGAAGTCTGAATTCTTCCTTGTGATTCAGTTTCAGGAACACGCTGAACCCTATGAACTCCGCTTTCAAATTTAAGTCTTGAATATACATCTTTGCCCTCAACGGAAAAACTAATTTCTTTGTATCCGCCTATATCGGTAGGATTTGAATTAAGCACATCGATTTTCCAGTTTCTTTTTTCGGCATACATTGAGTACATCCTCATCAAATCGGCTGCAAAAAGGGCTGCTTCTTCACCGCCGGTACCGCCTCTGATCTCAATAATAACACTTTTCTCATCATCGGGATTTTTAGGAATAAGCATTATTTTAAGTTCTTCTTCAATCTTTGGCAATTTTTCCCTGTTTTCACTAATTTCAAGTTCAAGCATCTCTTTAAAATCGGGATCGGGACTATCCTGAAGCATTGCCTCCGCATCCTTCATATCAGTTTCACATTTTTTATATTCGAGATATTTATCTACAATTGGAGAAAGTTCGGCATGTTCTTTATAAAGTGCCGTCATTTTCTGTTGATCAGACATTATATTCGAATCAGTCATTTGTTTTGATATATCATTGAATTTTTGATAAATCGCTTCGAGTTTATCTAACATACTATCCTCCGTCATTTTTTTATTGCCTGCATTTTAAGATAAGCATTAATAAATTCATCAATTTCTCCATCCATAACAGCACCTATATTTCCCACTTCATAGTTTGTTCGATGGTCTTTCACCAAAGTGTACGGATGGAAAACATAGGACCTAATTTGGCTGCCCCACGCAATATCCTTGGTTTCGCCTTTGATGTCCTCAATTTTTTCCTTCTTTTCGCGTTCCAAAATTTCCGCAAGTTTGGATTTAAGCATTTTCATAGCATTATCTTTATTTTGATGCTGTGATCTTTCAGTCTGACAGGAAACCACTATTCCTGTTGGAATGTGAGTAATTCTTATCGCTGAATCAGTCTTGTTGATATGTTGTCCGCCGGCCCCGCTTGAACGGTAAGTGTCAATTTTCAAATCATCAGGATTAATGACAACCGTTGTATCATCTTCTATTTCCGGCATTACTTCAAGACTCGCAAAAGATGTATGACGCCGTCCTGCAGCATCGAACGGCGAAATACGGACCAATCTGTGGACACCTTTTTCTGCTTTCGCGTATCCGTACGCATTAAGTCCGTTAACCTGAAATGTTACGCTTTTAATACCGGCCTCATCACCTTCTAAAATATCAAGAACCGATACGGTGTATCCGTTTCTTTCAGCCCATCTTGTATACATTCTGTAAAGCATCTGAACCCAATCCTGAGATTCGGTTCCTCCCGCACCTGAATGAAGTGTCAAAATCGCATTGTTCTTGTCATACTCTCCTGAAAGAAGCGTTTCAAGTTTCATCTTTTCGATCCTATCCACAAGTTTTTTGACACCGCTTTTTAGTTCATCCAAAACAGAAATATCCTCTTCTTCATCACCAAGTTCTGCAAGAGTTATAAGATCTTCCCAATCAGCCTTCAATGATTTATAAGCATCAATTTTGTTTTTGAACTGCTTTGTTTTTTGTAAAACCTTTTGCGAATTTTCCAGATCATCCCAAAAATCTGATTTAGATGACTCATTTTCAAGTTCCTTTACTTTTTCTTCAGTTCCCGGGATGTCAAAGTGAATCCCTCAATTCTGTAATTGAATCAGACATATTCTGTAACTGAAGTTTAATTTCTTCAAATTCAAGCATCTTCTCACAACCTTTATTAATTATTATCTGCAACAACTATTTTCCGCAACATTTTTTGTACTTAAGCCCCGAGCCACATGGACAGGGGTCATTTCTTCCGACTTTTACCACTCTTACGGGTGATTTTTTAATTTTTTTATCCTCTTCGCCGGGAATGCTCTCTCTTCCTTCAGATGTAGGAGAAGCAACCTTTTTTCTTTCCGTGTTGGTAACTCTTGCTGTAAGAACATATTTACCCACATCGACCTTTATGTTATGAATCATCTCATCAAACATATCAGATCCTACTGCTTTATATTCAATTGCAGGATCTTTTTGTCCATACGATCTGAGCCATATACCCTGTTTTAACTGTTCCATTTCGTCAATATGGTCCATCCAACGGGTATCAACAACTTTAAGCATAATAACTCTTTCAAGTTCACGCATAGTTTCCGAGCCGATTTCTTCCTCTTTTTTATGATAGAAGTTAAACGCCATTTCCGTCATATCTTCAATCAGACTTTCACGGGTCATAACTTCCAAATCATCTTTCGTAAATGAGAAAGTTCCGGGTTCGATGAATATTTTTTCAGCAGATTTAATCAAATTTTCAAGATCCCAATCATCAGGATAATCGCCGTCAGCAGTATATCTCGTTACAAGATCTGAAACCATTGTTTCAATCATCTTTGATATAACCTCGGTAATATCAAGACCGTCAATTACATCTCTTCTTTGCTTGTATATAAGTTCTCTTTGGACATTCATAACATCATCATAGTTAAGGACATTTTTTCTGATGTCAAAGTTTCTGCCTTCAACTTTCTTTTGTGCCGATTCTATCGCAGATGACAAAAGACTGTTTTCAAGAGGTACTGAATCGTCCATACCTAATTTTTCAACCAATGATGCGTACTTTTCAGACCCGAAAAGACGCATAATATCATCTTCCATAGCGATGAAAAATCTTGAAACACCGGGATCTCCCTGTCTTCCGGCACGACCTCTTAACTGATTGTCAATACGCCTGCTTTCATGTCTTTCTGTACCGATAATATACAGTCCTCCAAGATCGGAAACCTGATCATGTTCATTTGAAATTTCAGACTTATATTTTTCATTAAGTTCTTTGAATTTTTTTCTTGCCTCAAGGATTTCCTCATCATCAGTTTCGCCGTAACTGTCAGCCTCAGCAATAAGTTCTTCAGAATATCCGAGTTTTCTCATTTCTTTTTTTGCCATAAACTCCGGATTGCCGCCAAGCATAATATCAGTGCCTCGGCCTGCCATATTTGTTGCTATTGTTACAGCACCGAGTTTACCCGCCTGTGCTACAATTTCCGCTTCTTTTTCGTGATGCTTTGCATTCAAAACTGTGTGCGGTATACCGTTTTTCTTGAGCATTGAAGAAAGTTCTTCGGATTTTTCAATTGTTATTGTGCCTACCAAGACAGGTTGTTGCTTTTCATAACATTCCTTAATCTGCTGAACAACTGCGTTATATTTTCCCTGTTCTGTTTTGTAAATAACATCGTCAAGATCTTTTCTTGCCAAAGGTTTGTTTGTAGGAATTTCTATAACATCAATTTTGTAAATTTCCTGAAATTCTTTTTCTTCGGTCATAGCGGTACCTGTCATACCGGAAAGTTTTTTATACATTCTGAAATAATTCTGGAATGTAATTGTCGCCAAAGTCTTGCTTTCCCTTTGAACAGTAACATGTTCTTTTGCCTCTATCGCTTGATGTAGTCCGTCCGAATATCGTCTTCCCTGCATTACCCTGCCTGTAAATTCATCAACAATAAGAATTTCACCTTCAGGAGAAACAATATAATCTTTGTCCTTTTTCATAATTCCGATTGCTTTTAATGCCTGGTTAATATGGTGCGATATTGTCATATTTTCAGGATCGGACAAATTTTCAATGTTAAACGCTCTTTCAGCCTTTTCCACACCTCTCGGTGTCAATGTAACTGATTTTGCTTTCTCATCAATTACATAATCCGCATCATTTCCATCTTCTAGAACCTTAGTATCTTCTTCCTTAACAACTTTCTTTTTTAAGGTAAGGGCAAAAGAATTCGCTAACTCATAAAGTTTTGTTGATTTGTCGCCGGCACCAGATATTATAAGAGGAGTTCTTGCTTCATCAATAAGAATAGAGTCTACTTCATCAACAATTGCAAAATTATGACCGCTTTGTACCATATCTTCTTTATAAAGAACCATATTGTCTCTTAAAGAATCAAAACCCAACTCATTT
>CAKSDT010000027.1 GCA_934446135.1 uncultured Clostridia bacterium | reverse complement strand
AAGTTCCCGAACAAATACCGGGTTTTGACAGTTTCGAAGATGTAAAGGTCAATATTCCTAAATATGAAGTTCCGGAAAATGAAGTGATAATTCCGGAGGAAGAAGATATAATAATCGGACCTGACACTGTTATACCGGAAAGCACATCAGAATATGAAGCACCCGATTCTGTTATAGAACCCGACAATCAGGTTGCACTGAATCTCGAAGAAAATGAAAATGACGAAGAAATACTTCCCCCTGATATGCCGGAGTATGAATACATTGAATATACATTCCCGGACATAGGTCTTTTGAACTTAAATTCTCAAAAAGGCGGAAAAATTAAAGAACAGGATCTTATGAACAATGCAAGAAAACTTGTCGACACATTAAACAGTTTTGGTGTTCAGGTAAAAGTCCTCCAAGTAACAAAGGGCCCCACCATAACAAGATACGAACTTCAGCCTATGGCCGGAATAAAAGTAAGTAAAATTCTCAACCTTTCTGATGATATTGCACTTAATCTTGCTGCACCTACAGTAAGAATTGAGGCACCTATTCCCGGAAAAGCAGCAATTGGAATTGAAGTACCGAACAGTCAGGTTGATATGGTTTCAATGCGTGAAGTTATCGACACAGATGAATTTAAAAATCATCCTTCTAAACTTGCCGTTGCATTGGGAAAGGATATAAGCGGGGCACCAATAGTAGCAGACCTGGCAAAAATGCCTCATCTTTTAATTGCAGGTGCCACCGGTTCAGGTAAGAGTGTCTGCATAAATTCAATAATAACCAGTATTATGTATAAGGCAGATCCAAATGAAGTAAAATTATTGCTTATAGACCCTAAAGTTGTTGAACTCAGCGTTTACAACGGTATTCCGCACCTTGACATACCTGTTGTTACAAAACCGAAAAAGGCCGCGGGTGCTTTAAACTGGGCTGTTACGGAAATGATGAAGAGATATGATATGTTTTCTGAATCAAAAGTAAGAGATATTAAGGGATATAATGCTATAGCGGTATCAAAAGGCCTTCCTAAAATGCCGCAGATTGTAATTATAATCGATGAACTTGCGGACCTTATGATGGTTGCACCAAATGAAGTTGAAGACTCTATCTGCAGACTTGCCCAACTTGCAAGAGCAGCCGGTATGCACCTCGTTATTGCCACACAAAGACCTTCTGTAAATGTCATAACAGGTATAATAAAAGCAAATATTCCATCAAGAATTGCCTTTGCGGTTACATCGCAAATAGATTCAAGAACCATTCTTGATATGGCAGGTGCAGAAAAACTTCTCGGAAAGGGCGATATGCTTTATCACCCGTACGGAAGTTCAAAACCCAAAAGAATTCAAGGTGCTTTTATTTCAGACGGCGAAGTGGAAAAACTGGTAAACTTTGTAAAAGAGAATACCGAGGAACACTGTAACCACGAAATTCTTGAATATATAGAAAAAAATTCAGTTGAGGACAACCAAAAATCCTCTCAGAACGATTCGGGGGATTATGATGATTTGTTTCCAAAAGCACTTGAAATTATTATGGAGGTCGGACAGGCATCTACTTCAATGATACAAAGAAAACTAAGTGTCGGTTACGCAAGAGCCGGAAGAATTATGGATCAACTTGAAAGTAGAGGTTACATAGGTCCGTCAGAAGGTTCGAAACCACGGCAGATTCTTCTTACAAAAGAGCAATATGCACAGATAAGGGCAGCAGGAATCATAGATGCACCCCCGCAGTACTAAAAAAAGGATGTAATGTGAAATACATTACATCCTTTTTTTAATTTATTATATTTCTTTTTATTTTCATCGAAGCAGTTTTTTCACACGGCATATCACTTATCTCAACCATTCTTATCTTTTGGTATTCAGCGAGTTCTTCATTTACCCTTTGAACTATTTTTTTAAAATACGACTCGATTTCTTTAAACTGCATATTTGAGAATTGTTCAGGTTCATATACAATTTTACATGATATAATACTTTTACCGTCTTTTGTTCCCTGATAAACCAAACATTCCTTTACTTGCTCAAACCGATAAAGTTTCGTTTCGATTTCTTCAGGATAAACATTTTTTCCGTTGTCGGTTAAAATCATATTCTTTTTTCTTCCTGTAATAAACAAAAAACCGTCTTTATCTATATACCCCATATCTCCCGTATAAAACCAACCGTTAACAAACACTTCGCTGTTTTTTTCCGGATTGTTTAAATAACCTCTCGTGATATTATCGCCTCTTGCCAATATCTCGCCTTCCGGAGAAATGCTGATCTCAATATTACGCATAGGTTTGCCGACACTTCCGTATCTCATATTTTTAGGGTTCTCGGCACATAAGACAGGTGAACATTCTGTAAGACCGTAACCCAAAACTGTGTATATTCCAATATCATTAAACCACTTTTCGGTTTCAGTCATAAGAGGTGCTCCGCCTACAATGATGAATTTCAAACTTCCGCCAAGTCCTTTATTTATACTTTTGAAAAGTGTTTTTTTGACAAACGGAAGTTTCTGTCCGAGTTTTATTGCCCTTTCAAAAGAATCCGTTTTGCCTTGTCTGTTCACTTCTTTTAATATATTCTTTTTCAGTGCTTCAGCAATAAGCGGTACAATAACCAAAATAGTCGGCTTAAATTTCAAAAGCGATTTTTTGATTTTCAGTCCGTCACAGAAACCCAATGTCAGACCAATACTTAGAAACAGCATTACACCTGTTATGCTGAAAGTATGGTTTAAAGGAAGAATTATAAGATTTCTGTCATTCGGTGTGAACTTTTCATGATACGATAAACTATATATATTTGAAAATATATTTTTTTGAGTCAGCGGAACAATTTTAGGTTTTGATGTAGTTCCTGATGTAAAGAGATATACAGAATCGTTTAACGGATTTGTCTTAAATTCTTCAATATATCCCTTATAGTTTTCAATAAGCCCCCTTACATCACTTTCAGCAGTGCAGCTAGTTTCAAGTTTCTTCTCAATAACAAAAACTGCCTTTGCACCCGATACGGCTATCTGATTTTCAATTTCCGCATCTTTTAATGCTCTGTCTATGGGAACAACAATACTTCCAGAATAAATTGCAGATAAATATACCAATACCCACTCATATGAATTTTTGCCTACAAGAGCAATTTTTTCACCGGCATACCCCTTTTTCTTCATAACCGAAGACAACACCTTAATATCTCTTAAAAGTTTACTGTAAGTAATATTTCTGTCCTCAAGTTCAAAAGCATTTTTATCCCCGAATTTTTGAGCAGAATATGTAAGCATCTCATTTAAATCATTAAAAAGATTATATTTTTCCATAATACACCTGTTTTTATAAATTATTTTATTTAGTTTTCAGTACTATGTTAACATAAGTTTAAAACTTTGTCAATGCTGTTCAAACAAATTTCACTTTTTTTGCAATTCTCTTGATTTAGTATTTCGAATGTAGTATAATTCTTTTGTAAATACTAAACGAGAGGTTAATGTCAAGGTATCTTCACATTAGTCCCCGGCGAAATGGAGATTGTTATATGTATTATGAAAAGGAACAGGCGGCGGAACTTTTTAAGTATTGGAACAAGCGTATTGCGGAATTTACTCTGCCTGAATGGGATGAACTTCCCGTTTTTGAAGTGTATATGGACCAGGTTGTAACTTTGATGAACGAATATCTGGATATTTACTCAGAAGTTAACAGCAATACAAAGGGCATAACTCCTTCTATGATAAACAATTATGTAAAACTTAAAATTATTCCTGCCCCAATTAAAAAGAAATATTCAAGAATTCATCTTGCATACCTTATAATAGTCTGCGTTTTAAAGCAAACTCTAAGCATATCCTCAGTTCAAAGCATAATTCCGCCTGACCTTACCGAAGATGAAGTTAAAGCCATATATTCATCATTTGTAAAAAATCAGCATAAATCGTATTCCTATGTATCCGAAAGTATTGACCAAATAGCAAACTCAATTTTTGTCAATGAGAATGGAAAGCCCGAGAGAATAAACGACCTTATTATTCAGGTTGCATCATCTGCAAATATATTTAAACTTATAAGTGAAAATATTTTAGGCAATTCAAAAAATGAAGAAGAATAAAACTTAAGGAGATGTAACTTTACATCTCCTTTTTACACCCCTTCGCAGTTAAAATCCGGTATAAAACTTTTACTGTCTGCCTCTTCCTCCTGAATGAAGGCATTTTCCACACCGAGATTTGCCGCATAATCAATTATTTCATTATACTCATTAAAATCTATATGCTTGTTGATTTCAGGATATTTCTCCAAATCAAACGGTGTGTACTGGCTCATTATGCTCATAAAAATGTCATTCCTGTATGTTTCATACAGATATTTAATAATTTTTTTTGAATCACTGTACAATCCGGGTAAAACAAGATGTCTTACTATTACACCCCTTTTCATAATTCCGTCCTCAAATATAGGTGTGCCAACCTGCCTCACCATTTCTTCTATAGCATTTTTTACAACATGAGGGTAATTATCAGCACAGGAGTACTTTTTTGCTGCACTTTCTGAAATATACTTAAAATCGGGCAAATATATATCAATAAGTCCGTCAAATTCTTTTAGTGTTTCCTCCTTTTCATATCCTGATGTGTTAAAAACAAACGGCAAATCAACCTTTTCGTTTTTCGCCCGTTTTATTGCCTCCGCAACAGACGGTGCAAAATGTGAAGGTGTCACAAGATTAATGTTCAGTGCACCTTTTTCTTTTAGTTCGAAAAATATATCAACAAGCCGACCTACTGTTATTTCTTTTCCAACTAATCCGGTCGAAATTTTTCTATTTTGACAATACACGCATTTTAGAGAACACCCTGAAAAAAACACTGTCCCTGATCCATTATTTCCGGATATACAGGGTTCTTCCCAAAAATGAAGTGCTGCTCTTGAAACTTTAACTTTATCAGTTGAATTGCAAAATCCAACTTTTCCGCTTCTTCTGTCGGTTCCGCACTCCCTCGGGCAAAGTTTGCAATTACTGTATAAATCATTCATAATATAACCACGTATTACCTTTCTGTAAAAAAATCCCCTCGTTTAAACGAGGGAATTCTATTTTTACATTTTTACTGAACATTCTTGTGCTTTGCAAGTTTTTTAAGTGCAACCCAGAAGTTTCCTGAAAGGAACACTGAAGAGTAGCAACCTGCGATAACACCGACAATAATCGGGAATGCAAATTCTTTAATTGAATCAACACCCATAAAGTAAAGAAGTACAACTGTTACTATGGTTGTAAGCGATGTAAGAAGAGATCTGTTCATTGTCTGCCAAACACTTGTATTAACGATTGTAGCAAACGGTGTTTTCTTTGTTAATCTTACATTTTCTCTAACTCTGTCAAATAATACGATTGTAGCATTGATTGAGTAACCGATAATTGTAAGAATTGCTGCTATAAATGAAGTATTTACAGGAACTTTAAACACAACATACACTGTAAGCATTATAAGCACATCGTGGATAAGTGCCATAACTGCAGCAATACCCGATAGGAACTCAAATCTGAATGCAATGTAAACAAGCATAAGAAGAACTGCTACAATTGCTGCTAAAAATGCAGTTCTCTGCATTTCTTTACCTATTGCAGGCGATACAACTTCAAAGTTTGTTATATCTTCTGCTTTAATACCAAGTTTAGAAACAAGTGCGTCCTTCAATTTTTTTGCGTCATCAATATTAAGTTCTTTTGTCAGTTTAATAACTGCACTTGTGTTATCGCTTTTCTGAATTGCCGGTTTCTCTCCGACAGTTTTTTCAACAATACTTGCAATATCTGACTGCACTTTGTTGTCCACATTCTTGTTAACTTTTACAGTACATTCAACACCGCCCATAAATTCTGTATCGGTGGTAAATCCCTGAACAAACATCATAACAATTCCAACCAAAATAATTACGGCTGAAATTATATAAAATACTTTCCTGTTTTTAACTATATCAAACATTAATTTTCAGCCTCCTTATTCTTCTGTTGCAAGTTTTTTCTTGCTAACGCCGTAAAGCCATGGTTTCTTTGGGAATATTCCTGATAATGCAGTGATAACAAATCTTGTTACAAAAACTGCAGTAAACACAGAAACTAAAATACCGAGGCCGAGTGTTATAGCAAATCCCTTAATTGTACCAGAACCTATAACATAAAGAACAACTGCTGCAATAAGTGTTGTTATATTCGAGTCAATGATTGAAGCAAACGCTCTCTTAAATCCGGCATTGATAGCAGCCTTAACAGTTTTTCCCGAAACGATTTCTTCTTTGATTCTTTCAAATATAATTACATTAGCGTCAACTGCCATACCTATAGAAAGAACCAAACCTGCGATACCCGGAAGTGTAAGGTTTGCTCTTAAAAGTCCGAGGATAAGCATTAAAACCCCAATATATCCGCCAAGGGCGATATCTGCCGCAAGACCTGCAACTCTGTAGAACACAAGCATAATAAGGAGGATTATGATAATTCCCCAAAGACCTGCCCACAAACTTGTTTCGAGTGCCTTTTCACCAAGTGTTGCACCAACAGTTGTCTTACTTGCAGTTTTAAGATTGAAAGGCAACTGACCTGCGTTTATAACGCTTGCAAGTTCCTCTGCACTTTTTGCCGTAAACGAACCCGAAATAACTGCAGTATCTGAATCTATACCTGTTGAAGCATATTCTGCCGAAACAGAAGGCTGCGAAACAACAGTTTCATCAAGCATAATAGAAATATAGTTTTTATTGTCACCTGCTGCCTGAGCGGCCTTTTTTGTAGCCTCAGCAAACTTTTTAACAGAATCTTTGTTAAACTCAAGTTCTACATAGTTCTCAGCAGCACTGTTTTGACTGAGTTGACCATATTTTTTGGTAGCCTTTTTTACATCTGTACCGTTTAATACCTCTTCACCGTCAGCATTAACAAATTTAAGTTGAGCAGTCTGTCCCAAAAGTCTTTCTGCTTCGTCAACATCTGTTATAGAAGGCATCTCAACAACAAACTTGTCATCTCCCTGGCTTCTTACGGTTGCTTCCGTAAATCCGAGTGAATCAAGACGGCTTCTCATAATACTGATTACTGTGTCCATCTGTTCAGGAGTCACCGTATCATTAGTGTCTGCCTTGAATGTGATAATAGAACCACCGGTAAGGTCAAGTCCCTTAACAACTGCACCGATATGGTTTGAATCACTGAACACACCGGCTTTTGTAAAATATCCGATTGAAACATCAAAAAATGCACCGTAAATCACCACGGCAACAAGAATGATAACAATCAAAAGTTTTGCAATACTCTTTCCCATTGCTTTTTTCCTCCTTAAAATCAAACAATATTATTATAGTATATTTTATGCTTAAAGTCAATACTTTAACTGGAATATTTTACAATGCAGCCATTAGAGTCAACATACGCAATACGGTTGCCTGAAACGGTTAAAACGGCTTTCCCGTCCGTCTTTTCGGTTATTGCTTTAATAAACTCATCTTTCTTGCTTTCAAACACAAGAACCAAAGTTTTTACGATATCCGAATATTCTGTGTCAAAGAGTAATGCACCGAATTTTTCACAAAATGAAATAACCTTGTCCCAAGCAGCGTAATCAACTGTTACGGAAAAACAGACACCGTTAACCGCCCTCACAATAACACTGTTTTCAACTGCTTTTTTCACTGCATCTGAATATGCTCTGGCAAGTCCGCCTGTTCCCAAAAGAGTACCGCCAAAATATCTAGTAACTATGACGCATACATCCTTAAGACCTTCTCCCTCAAGTACATTTAAAGACGGTATGCCGGATGTTCCTTGAGGTTCACCGTCGTCTGAATACTTTTTTATGTTATCCCTGTTTAAAATATAGGCATATACATTATGTCTGGCATCCCAGTACTTTGTTTTAACTTCCTGCAAAAAGGCTAAAGCCTCCTCAGGAGTTTCTATATGGACAAGATTTGCAATAAATTTTGATTTTTTTTCCACTATAACGCCTTGAGAATGATTTAAAACTGTTTTATATTCTTTCATAAAAAGCACCTCAAAAAAATAGTCACGCCCTAAGACGCAACTATTTTATCACTACCGGAACTTTTTTTCAACTGTTAAATTTTAAATATTTTTTTCAGAACACCACTCCAGAATTTTGAAGGTGTAAGTACAATGATTTTCATTATTTTACTTCCTTTCCATTATTTGCAAATAAGTAACACGCCTATGTAGATAACAAGCAGGCACATTACGAACAAGAGCCAAGTAACAGGAAGAAGAATATACAGAAGTATTCCTATGGCAGCACCTGTTATAAGGCACAAAAACCTGTTGATTTTTCTAAGAAACATAATTATCTACCAACTTTAAAAAAGGTATCCCTCGCTATTATTATAGCAAGAAGATACCTTTTTGTTACTGATTGTTGATAAATATCAAAACCGTCCCGCCGTCGGATTTTATTTTTGCATTATCCTCTGTGACAACATTACTCATTGTAAGTGTTGTTCCGATTTCAATTATTCCATTACTCAAAGGATAAAAAAAACCTTCCAAAGAAACCGTAGTCTTTTCAAGCGGAATTATACTTACCGTAGTGCCCTTTTTATTTCTTATAACAAACTCACTGTCTGTCGGATAAACCGTAACGCTTTTTTCTGAAATAACAGCATTTTTATACTTCTTCAGCAAAAAAACATTTGAAAGTTCGTGGTCCGTTCTGCCTCCAAACGCACAAGTAATATAAATTTCATCCGCTCCGTTTGAGATTGCAGTTTCTATGGCAATTTCACCGTCTGTGAGATCTTTAAATTTTGAAAAAACTTCTGTTTTAACATTATTCGGAACTTTTCCCAACGAATCAAAGTCTCCCACAACCACATCAGGCACAATATCAGCTTTAAGAGCGTTCTTATAGCCCCCGTCGGCACAAACTGTAAATTCACATTCCGAATCAAGTTTTCTTAAAAACCCGGCATCCTCCAAATGTCCGTTTAAAATAACAAGTGACCTCATAAAAGCATTTCCTTTATAACATCTTCAGGATTTTCGGCCCCGAAAACTGCACTTCCCGCAACAATTATATTCGCCCCGGAGTCAGTCACCTTCTTGATATTCGTCAGTTTGACTCCTCCGTCTATTTCGATATCAAGTTCCGGGAATTTATTTCTCAAAGTTTTGATTTTGTCCAAGCAATCTTCTATAAGCGATTGACCGCCAAATCCAGGATTTACAGTCATAACAAGAACCATATCCACAATCGGTACAAAAGGCATTATATCATTGACATCCGTCTCCGGTTTTATTGTAATTCCGACTTTTTTACCCGTTTTTCTTATAAGATCGATTGTTTTTTCGGGATTTTCAACCGCCTCATAATGAAAATTAATGAGATCCGCTCCTGAATTTGCAAAATCTTCTATATATTTTTCCGGGTTTTCAATCATAAGGTGCACATCAAAAAACGCATTGCTTGTTTTTCGAAGTGACTGTATAACGCAGGGCCCTATAGTAATATTGGGCACAAAATGTCCGTCCATAACATCAATGTGTATATACTCGGCTCCGGCCTTTGTAACTTTCTTCACTTCTTCATCCAATTTCGAAAAATCGGCAGAAAGAATGGAAGGTGAAATAATTCTATTCATTTGTTTCTCCTTGTATTTTAATTTACTTATAACTTGGAATCAAATCCGAAAGTTCTTCGTATATTTCAGTATAACTGTTATACCTTGATTGCGATATTAATCCGTTTTCAACCGCATTTTTAACTGTACATCCCGGTTCTTTTATGTGCGTGCATCCGTTGAACTTGCATTTTCCTTCAAAATCGAGAAATTCTATAAAGCAGTCCTTAAGTTCATCTTTCGGAATTAAAGTCAGGTCAACAACAGAAAATCCCGGGGTATCCGCAATAAGTCCGCCAAATTCAAGTTCAATAAGCGATGCGTGAGTAGTTGTATGCCTGCCTCTGTTGGTCTTTCCTATATCCCCCGTTGTTCTCTCACCTGTTTTTTTAATTAAATTAATCAAACTTGATTTTCCGACACCGGAACAACCCGCAAAGGCTGAAATTTTGTCTTTCAATATGTCTTTTAACTCAGCGGATTCTGATTCGATATCCTTTGCAACAGTTGACACAACTCTATACCCTGCTTTTTCATACACACCTTTTAAATCGAATATCCCATCAAGGTCAGTTTTATTCACACATATTATAACATCAAGACCTTTATACTCCAAAAATGTGAGAAGTTTGTCAATTTGTTTGAAATTAGGGTTCGGAGAAGCATTCGCAACAACAACTATTATTTGGTCAACATTTGCAACCGCCGGGCGTATAAGAAAATTTTTCCTATCCTTAACCCCGGTTATTGCATATGTTCCTTTCTCGTTTTCAAGTTCAACCTTATCGCCGATATAGAGTTTTACATTATCTTTTTTCAGTCTTCCCCGTGCCCTTGCCTCAACTTTTCCGTCATCGGTTTTAACTGTATAAAAACTGCCATACCCGCTTAACAATATTCCTTCTTTCAAAAAAACTCTCCTATTCCTCAGTAGTTGTGCCCGGATTCTGACTTCCGGATTGGGAAGTTCCTGACTGTTCCGGCTGAGCCGTTGTATGACCGGCACTTATTGTTATAGTTACAACTGTACCCGTGGGAACACTTGTTCCCGCAGATGTGCTTTGAGAAATTACTATTCCTTTGGTTTTGGTAGATGTCTGATATACAATTGAATATTTAAGTTCTTTGTTTGCAATAGTCTGTGACGCTTCTGATTCAGTCATGCCGAGAACATTCGGAACATCAACTGTTTTTTCTTCAGGTCCCTCGCTTACCACCAATGTAACAGAGTCTTTTCCTGCTTTAAGTTTTGTACCGACAGATGGCGAAACCGAAATAACGTTTTGCTCTTTTACATCATCATTTTTTTCGTATTCGACATTATAACTTATGTTTTTAGCCTCAAGCATCTTTGTTGCCGTGCTGTAACTTTTACCTACAACATCCGGAACCTCTGTAACCTTTGTACCTTTACTTACAGTTACTTTAATTTCGTAAGGTTTATCTTCAATATATGTCCCGCTGTCAGGCTCCTGATGCATAATATATCCTTCTTCATAAGCAGTTGAGTAGTCATATTCAACCTTGAATGTTACATCTTTATATTTTTCTTCAGCCTTTTCAAGTTTAACTCCCATTAAATCAGGCACCTTAAACCCTTTTTCCCCGCCTTTTCCGCCGAAGTGCATAAGTTCCGGGAAAAGAAATATTACGCCAATAAATGCCACAACAAAAACAACAACAACCGAGGAAATTATTGCAGCAACAACCGTAGTTTTGTCATCTTTGGCCGAACTCTGTGTTTTAGTTTTTTTCTTACTGTGTTTTGCCGCCCTGTAATCCTGAAGTGCCGAACCGCTTTCATATGTCCTTAGATGCGGATTCTGCGGTTCAGTAACATCTTCATCAGACGCTTTTTTTACATCATCCATAGAAAGAATTCTTGTAACTTCTGAATCCGTTCTTTCAGGGTAAATCGGAGTATGGACGGTCTTAACTCCGTCATACATATTTTGTTTAATCCAATTAAGTTCAAGAGCCATTTCCCTCACATTTTGAAATCTCTGCGACTGTTCCTTCTGCATAGCACGCAAAATAACAATCTCTATCTGCGGAGGAATATCAGGTACTATTTCATGCGGTGCCTTAGGCTCTTCCTGAATCTGCTGAATGGCAACCGAAACTGAACTGTCACTCTCAAACGGAAGTTTCCCTGTAAACATTTCGTACATTACAACACCAAAGGAATAAATATCAGATTTTTCATCTGTATATCCTCCTTTTGCCTGTTCCGGCGAACAGTAATGTGCTGTTCCTATTGCACTGTCATCAACTTTCATAGTGAAAGATGAAACTGCTCTTGCAATACCAAAATCGGTAACTTTTAGCGTTCCGTCCTTTGTTACCAGAATATTCTGCGGTTTAATATCGCGATGAATTACACCCCTTTTGTGTGCCTGTTGGAGTGCAGATGCAATTTGAATAGAAAAATCAAGTGCTGTTTCGGTTTTTAAAGGACCGCCCGCTCTTTTTAAATATTCCTTAAGTGTTATTCCGTCTACATATTCCATAACAATATAATGAATATCACCGTCTGTTCCTACATCATACACAGAAACAATATTTGTATGTGACAAACCTGCGGCAGCTTGAGATTCTATATTAAATCTCTTGATGAATTCTTCATCGTTTTTATATTCATCTTTAAGAACTTTTACTGCAACATAACGGTTTAAAAGGGTACATCTTGCCTTGTATACATTTGCCATTCCGCCTGTTCCGATAAGTTCGAGAATTTCATAACGATTTCCTAGTAATGTGCCTATCATAAAAAATTCCTCCTAATCTCTATCTAAAATATAACTGCAACTGCCGTTATATTATCTGTTCCGCCTTTATCATTCGCTAAATTTGCCAATTTTTCAGCAAGTTTTGCCGGGTTTTTCTCATTTTCAGAAAGACTTAAAATATCATTATCCTCAATCATATTGGTAAGTCCGTCCGAACAAAGAATTACCGTATCCCCATTTTCAACATTAAACCTAAATATATCAGGATCCGCACCTGTATAACCAATAGCACGGTAAATTATGTTCTTTTGTTCACTCGCTTTTGCTTGTTCTTTAGTAATTTTACCGCTGTCAACCAGCGTCTGAACAAGAGAATGGTCTTTTGTAATCTGCGAAATGTTTCCTTTTGACAGCAAATAGCCTCTGCTGTCACCGACATTTGCAATTATCACTTCATTTTCCTGCCACATTGCACACACCAAAGTTGCTCCCATACCTGAATACTCCGCAGACTTTTCAGACTCTGATGCTATGTATGAATTTGTTTCGGCTATTGCCTTAATTATAAAGTCTTCTGAAAATTCAAAGCCGCCGGAAATGATATCGGACATTTTTGAAATTGCCATATTACTTGCAATCTCGCCCTTATTATGCCCGCCCATACCGTCTGACACAATAGCAAATCCGTCTTTAACGCAAAAAGCGTCTTCATTGATTTTACGCACTTTACCTACATGCGTGAAACCTCCTGCTTTTGGCATACTTACCTACCACCTCTCATACAGTAATTTATATTATACTTTAGTTAGTTATGTTCTTTATTATGCCGCCTTCTTAATTGTCCGCACGAAGCGTCTATATCGCTTCCGAGTTCCCTTCTCACAGTAGTCGTAATTCCATTTTGTTCAAGAACGGACCGAAATTCAGTTATTCTTTCGGCACAACTTTTTCTGTAAGATGTATTTTCAACACTGTTTACCGGAATCAAATTTATATGACAAAGCATTCCCTTTGTAAGGCTGAGAAGTTGCTTTGCCTCTTTTACGGAATCGTTAACCCCGTCAATCAGAGTGTATTCAAATGTAACTCTTCTGTTTGTCTTTTTTATATAATAGTCAAGTGCCTCAAAAAGTTCCTTGATATTATATTTCTTGTTAACCGGCATAAGTGAGGTCCTGAGTTCATCATTCGGTGCATGAAGCGAGACTGAGAGTGTAACCGGAAGTCCTTCATCTGCAAGATTATAAATTTTTTCAGCAAGCCCGCATGTTGAAAGTGAAATATGTCTTGCACCTATGTTCATACCTGCATAGTGATTAATATTCCTTATAAATTTAGTAACATTGTCATAATTATCAAGCGGTTCGCCGATTCCCATTAAAACTATGTTTGAAATAGTAAATCCGCTGTCTTTTGCAGCAAAGATAACTTGGTCTGCAATCTCTCCCGCTGACAAATTTCTTACTTTTCCGCCAACCGTTGAGGCACAAAATTTGCATCCCATATTACATCCGACTTCAGTTGAAATACAAATAGGATGTCCGTGCTTATATTCCATAAGCACACTTTCAACAGTCTCACCGTCTTCAAGTTCGAAAAGATATTTAATCGTACCGTCTTTCGAAACCTGTTTTCTTGCAACTTTCGGAACTGTAATGTGGCATTTTTCGGACAATTTTACTCTTCGGTCTTTTGAAAGATTAGTCATCTCTTCAAAAGACTCAACTCCCTTATACAGCCATTCATAAACCTGGCGGGAACGATATTTCGGAAGTCCTTCAGATACAAAGTATTCAGTTAATTCATCATAGGTCAAATCCTTAAGTCTTACCTTTTCCACCAAATCTATCCTTTCCTCAATGTGTTTTTACAACTTTGGCTATGTAAAAACCGTCGTGCTTATCATCGGGTAAAAGTTGTTTTTCTTCTATAACTTTTATACCTTTAATCCTCTTAACAAGTCTTTCGTTCTCATCTTTGTTTATAGTACAAGTCGAATACACTAAAACTCCGTTTTCATTAAGATACATAAGTGCATTCTCTAATATTTTCTGTTGAACGCATGTAAGTTCGGTGAGATTTCTTTTTGTCCATTTTATGTCAGGTTTGCCTGAAATAACACCAAAACCCGAACATGGTGCATCGACTAGTATTTTATCAAATTTATTGATAAAATCCGGATTAACTTTGGTTCCATCGTTTAAAGAAGCAGTAATTGTTGTAACTCCCGCTCTTCGGGCATTCTTTTTTATAAGTTCAACCCTGTGGCTGTGCAAATCACACGACACAATTTTACCGTCATTTCCCATAAGTTGTGCCATATAAATGCTTTTTCCGCCGGGAGCAGCACAAAGATCCAAAACATTTTCTCCCGCTGCCGGCAACAAAGTTTCAACACACATCATAGATGCCCTGTCTTGTATAAAGACGAGTCCTTTTTCTATATATTCCATATAATCGGAAACACTTTTTACATAGTAACAAGTCCCATCTTTTACGCATCTGTCTTTCAAAATACTCTTCTCGAACTCTTCCGATGTTATTTTAAGGAGATTCGGCCTTATACAGGCACATTTTTGACTGTTAAGATTTGAAAATATTTGTTCTGCCGACTCTCCGTAATCTCTTATAACAATATTGGTTATATCTTCCGGAAAAGAGTATTTATACATAAGTTTTTCTTTTATTCCCTCCGGAAAAGAAAAATTATCTTTATTTCTCGAAATGTTTCTTAAAACGCCGTTTACAAAACTTGCAGCCCCTTTATTTGAATATTTGTGTGCAAGTTTTACAGACTCATTGCAAGCAGCAGAAACGGGAATCTTTTCCGTGTAAAAAATCTGATAAATACCAAGTCTTAATATATTTTTAACACTGAGCGATATTTTTTCCTCTCTGATCTTTGAAAACTTTCTTCTTATGAAATCAAGCGTCATTTTATAGCGTATAACCCCGTAAACAAGTTCTGTTGCAAGTGCCTTTTCATTTGCATCCGCCTTATTAAGACCTTTTTTTAAACTTAAATTTGCATAGGAATCTTTTTCTTCTATTTCATTTAAGAGCACAAGTGCTGTTTCTCTTGCGTTCATATTGTTAGTCCCTTCTTCTTCCCGTAATTGAAAGAAGTCTTAAAAGGTTTGCAAGTGCAACCGCTGCTGCAGCAACATACGTCATCGCCGCTGCAGACAAAACTTTCTTTGAACACGAAAGTTCTCCCTCATCCAATATGCTCATTTCATCAAGAGTCTTGATTGCTCTGGAACTTGCATTAAACTCAACGGGCAGTGTTACAAACTGAAAAAGAACAACCGCTGCAAACAAAACAATTCCGAAGTCCACCATAGAAGGAAGCGACATAAAAAGTCCCAGTATAACAAGCGGAAATGCAGCATATGAGCCAAACTGTGCTGCAGGCAGAACAAAATTTCTGAGTTTAATCGGAATATAACCCTTTGCATACTGAATCGCGTGACCCGTTTCATGAGCTGCAACGCCGAGTGCTGCAACGGAATATGAGTCATACACACTTTCAGAAAGCCTTATAACTTTTTTTCTTGGGTCAAAATAATCTGTAAGATTTCCTGATACCCTCTCAACTGTAACATCGTTTATTCCGTTTGCCCTCAAAATCATCTCTGCAGTTTCTCTTCCGGTTATCTGTCTTTTAACAGGAAGTGCAGAATATCTTCTGAATGTTGATGTAACTTTTGTTTGTGCCCACACCGAAAAAATAATTGCGGGAAGCACTAAAATTATATAAGCCGAATCGATATACATAATCATTCTCCTAAAACAAAATTGTTAATATTATATCCTAACAAAAATGAAACTGCATCCATTTTCTTTTTTCCCTCAGGCTGCAAAAGCGTAACATCAATAAGATGCGAATCTCCGCAGACAACCTTAATTGTTTTTTTATCCGCAATAACCGTTCCGGGTTTTTTATCTGAAGTTTCTGACAGAGGTTTTGCCATATAAAGTTTTAAAATCTTTCCTTCCAAAGTGGTTTTTGCCCCGGGATGGGGATTAAGTCCTTTTATCAGCCTTGAAATTTCATCGGAACCTTTAGAAAAATCTATATAACAAAATTCATTCGTTATCATAGGTGCATATGTCATATTGCTATGATCCTGGGGAGTTCTTTCTAAAGTCCCGGATGCTATTTTATTTACAGTGATATTAAGTGCTTCTGCACCTGTAACCTTCATTTTTTCAAATAAGGTTCCACTTGTTTCATCTGAGTCTAAAGCAATTTTTACTACATCGAGCATATCGCCTGTATCAAGTCCCTCATCCATCATCATTGTAGTTACGCCTGTTTCTCTTTCGCCGTTTAATACAGCCCACTGAATAGGAGCCGCACCCCTGTACTTCGGAAGAAGCGACGCATGAACATTAACACATCCGTACTTCGGATATGAAAGTATATATTGAGGCAATATTTTGCCATATGCAACTACAACAATCAAATCCGGATTAATTTTATTAAGTGTATCCAAAAATGCTCCGTCTTTTAAAGTTTCGGGCTGGTAAACATCAATGCCATTATTCAAAGCATACTCTTTAACCGGCGGAGGCATAAGTTTATGTCCCCTGCCCCTTGGTTTATCCGCCTGGGTCACAACCGCTTTCACGGAAACATTTTCATTTTTCATCAAAGAATCAAGACAATATTCAGCAATATCCGGAGTTCCCATAAAAAGAACATTAATCTTCACTGTATTCATCATCTCCGTCATAATCCTTTATCATTTTATCTATAAAAAGTACGCCATCCAAATGGTCGTTTTCATGGCAAAATGCTCTTGCAGCAAGTTTTTTAAGAACCATTTCGAATTCCTTGCCGTTTCTGTCCTGTGCTTTTACTTTAACAATAGCAGGCCTTTTAACATATCCGCATTCTTCCATAATTGAAAGGCAACTTTCCTGACCTGTTTGATATCCTAAAGTTTCCACAAGTTCCGGATTTACAAAATCAAGTCTGCCTGTTTCTTCTGTTTCTATAACAAACACCCTTTTTAATATACCAACCTGAGGTCCTGCAAGTCCCACACCGTTTGCATCAACCATAGTTTCATACATATCATCCAAAAGTGTATGAAGTTTTTCATCAAACTTTTCAACGGTTCTGCACTTTTTCCTAAGCACATTATCTCCGTATTTCACAATATTTCTTATTGCCATAATTTATTTCCTCCTACAGCATATTGTTGGGATTTATATCGAGCGTAACCGTAACATCATCATTTTTGCACTGCAAACATTCTTTAAGGTTTTTCCTGACGCCTTCATCGGCTTTGCACTTGATAAGCGTTCTCCATCTGAAACAGTTATTGATTTTAACTATAGGTGCAGGAGCAGGTCCCATTATATTATAAAGATTACCCGAAAATTTAATTTTTTCATACAGTTTCTTGGTTATTTCTTTTATAACTTTTTTTACATTATTGGGGTTTTCTCCCGAAGCAAAAACCGATATAATATCAGAATAAGGCGGATATAGAAGTTTTTTCCTAATAAGCATTTCTTTTTTGTAAAAATTTCTGTAATCCTGTTTCTTTGCACAGTCAATAACCCAATGATCGGGGCAATATGTCTGAATAACCGCTCTTCCTCTTTTTTCTCCTCTGCCTGCTCTTCCGCACACCTGGGTTATAAGTTGAAAGGTTCTCTCCGTCGCCTTATAATCATCATGATAAAGCATCATATCGGCAGCAAGAACACCGACAAGTGAAACATTCGGAAAATCAAGTCCCTTTGTAATCATCTGAGTTCCGACAAGAATATCTATATTCTCATTTTTAAATTTATCAAGAATTTTCTGATGAGAAAACTTCTCCCTTGTTGTATCGTTATCCATTCTTATAACAGAAGCACTGGGGAATAATTTCTTTAGTTCATCTTCAACTTTTTGTGTTCCCATACCGAAATATTTGATATAAGGGCTGTCGCACTTCGGACATTTTTTATAATTATCAATCTGATAGCCGCAGTAATGACATTTCAAGGTTTCGGAATACTTATGATAAGTAAGAGCAATATCACAC
>CAKSDT010000026.1 GCA_934446135.1 uncultured Clostridia bacterium | reverse complement strand
GTCTCGGACTTAGTTCTGCCACAATCAGAAATGAGATGGCTGACCTTGAAGAGTTGGGATATTTGCAGCAGCCTCATACATCGTCAGGCAGAGTTCCTTCAATATCAGGTTACAGACTTTATGTTGATGAACTTATGACGCAGTATGCACTTACTATGGAAGAACTTGACATTTTAAGTGAAGTTATGTCCGACAAATTGGATTTCATTGATAAAATTGTTGCAAAGACCTCAAAAATTGTTTCAAGTCTTACTAATTGCACTTCTATTGTTGTAAAGCCGAAAATCGGCAAGAATTCAATTAAGAACATCAGGCTTATTGATGTAACTTCAAATGTTATTTTGGGAATCATAATAACTAATGAGGGAATTGTTAAGGATGAGAAGATAAGACTTGAAGAACCTGTTGACCGTGAAGGCCTTTCAAGACTTGAAGTTGCTATAAACAATCATTTATCCGGCATTGATTTTTCCGAAATAACTATGGAGAGAGTCATTCATATAGTTAATGAGGCAAGAGTTTCAACAAATTTGGTAATAAGTGTATTCGGATTTATAAGGAGTGCTGTTGACGCTCCCGAAAGTGATGTTTTTGTCAACGGACAGACTAATGTTTTGAGTTTGCCGGAGTTTCAGAATGTTGAAAAGGCAAAACAGTACTTAAAATTTGTAAATGACAATAAAAGTGTTATAAAAGCAATTAACGGCTTAGAACCAAGCAGAGATGACGTTAACATTCAGATAGGAAATGTTGACGGTGTTGAAAATTGCAGTATAATCACTTCTAAATATAAAATAGGCGATAATATGGAAGGGTATATCGGCCTTATAGGACCTGTTCGAATGGATTACAAAAAAGCAGTGTCGGTTATGAAATACGCTACCAATATTATAAATACTAAAATGAATGAAATAGATAAACAGGGAGGTAAGGACGGGTGAGTAAAGAAAAAAACAAACAGGATAAAAAGACTGCCCCAAAAAAGGAAGAAGATGTTAAGGAAAAGAAAATAGAGGAAGAAACCAAGCGGGCAGATCCGACTTCGGAAGAAAAAGAAGATGAATGGAAGTCAAAATATGTGAGGATGCTTGCCGATTTTGAAAACTACAAAAAAAGGACTCAGAAAGAAATGACGGGTTCATTTAATAATGGGGTTTCCATGGCAGCAGAACAATTGCTTCCCGTTCTTGACAATCTTGAAAGAGCAATTTCTTCAATAGAAGAAGGGGACAATTCAAATTTTGCCGAAGGTGTTAAAATGGTGCATAAACAATTGGTTGAAAGTTTTGAAAAAATAGGAATAAAGCCTATAAATGCGTTGGGTGAGAAGTTTGACCCTAATTTCCATAACGCTGTTATGCACATTGATGATAATAATTTCGGTGAAGGAGAAATAACGGAAGAATTTATGAAAGGCTACACACTGGGTGACAAAGTTATAAGACATTCAATGGTTAAAGTGGCAAATTAAAAAGTTAAAGGTATCATTTATTTATAGGAGGAATTTATTATGGGAAAAATTATAGGTATTGACTTAGGTACAACAAATTCATGCGTATCTGTTATGGAAGGTGGAGAAGCAGTAGTAATTACTAATGCGGAAGGTGCAAGAACAACTCCGTCGGTTGTAGCATTTACCAAAGACGGTGAAAGACTTGTAGGCCAGGTTGCAAAGCGTCAGGCCATTACAAATCCTGACAGAACAATCATCTCAATTAAGAGAGATATGGGTACTGATAAAAAGGTTGAAATTGACGGCAAAAAATATACACCTCAGGAAATTTCGGCAATGATTCTGCAGAAACTTAAGGCAGACGCAGAAAGTTATTTGGGAGAAACTGTTACAGAAGCAGTTATCACAGTTCCGGCATATTTTTCAGACGCACAGCGTCAGGCTACCAAGGACGCCGGCAAGATTGCAGGTCTTGATGTAAAGAGAATTATTAACGAACCTACAGCAGCTGCACTTGCGTACGGTCTTGACAAAGATAACGGCGAAAAAATAATGGTATATGATTTGGGCGGCGGTACATTTGATGTATCAATTCTTGAAATCGGTGACGGTGTATTTGAAGTTTTGGCAACAAACGGCGATACACACTTAGGCGGCGATGATTTTGACCAGAAACTTATAGATTATCTTGCTGATGAGTTTAAAAAAGAAAACGGAATAGATTTAAGAAACGATAAAATGGCTGTTCAGAGATTGAAAGAGGCTGCTGAAAAAGCAAAAATCGAACTTTCTTCAGCAGTTACAACAAATGTAAATCTTCCGTTTATATCTGCAGATGCAACAGGTCCTAAACATTTGGATGTTACGATAACAAGAGCAAAATTCGATGAACTTACAGCCGATTTGGTTGAAAGAACAATGGTTCCTACCAAGAAGGCTTTAAGTGATGCAGGTCTTACCGCAAATGATATCAATAAGGTGATTTTAGTAGGCGGTTCTTCAAGAATTCCGGCAGTTCAGGAAGCAGTTAAGAAGATTACCGGAAAAGAACCTCATAAAGGAATTAATCCGGACGAATGTGTTGCAGTGGGTGCGTCAATTCAGGGCGGTGTTTTAGGCGGAGATGTTAAAGGACTTCTTCTTCTTGATGTTACACCACTTTCTCTCGGTATTGAAACATTGGGAGGAGTATGCACAAAACTTATAGACAGAAATACAACAATTCCTACTAAAAAAAGCCAGATTTTCTCAACTGCTGCAGACGGTCAGACCTCGGTTGAAATTCATGTATTGCAGGGCGAAAGAGAAATGGCTGCCGATAATAAAACATTGGGCAATTTCAGTTTGACAGGTATTGCTCCGGCTCCGAGAGGTGTTCCGCAGATAGAAGTTACATTTGATATTGATGCAAACGGTATAGTAAATGTTTCTGCGAAAGATTTAGGAACAGGTGCAGAACAGAAAATCACGATTACTGCATCAACAAATCTTTCCGATGCGGATATTGATAAGGCAGTAAAAGAAGCAGAACAGTATGCTGCAGAAGATAAGAAGAAAAAAGAAGGTATCGAGGTAAGAAACCAGGCAGATACTTTGGTATATCAGACAGAAAAAACTATGGAAGAATTAAAAGATAAAATTTCTGATGATGAAAAAGCCAAAATCACAGCAGAATGTGATAAAGTTAAAGAGGCCCTCAAAGGAACTGACACAGATGCCATTAAGAGTGCAACCGAGAGTTTGCAGAAAGTATTTTACGAAATTTCTCAGAAACTTTATCAGCAGGCAAATCCGCAGGGATCAAATCCTAATGACGGAGCGGCCGGTGCAAATAATGAAGCAAACGGCGATGTTGTTGACGACGACTAATATTTATTTAAATTTAGATTTAAGGCAGGGCTTAAAAATGTCCTGTCTTAAATGTGTATAATAGCAGAAGGGCGGTCTATATGGCAGACAAAAGAGATTATTACGAGGTTCTCGGAGTAAATAAAAATGCGACAGAAGATGAACTTAAGAAAGCGTTCAGACAGCAGGCAAAAAAATATCACCCCGATATGAATCCGGGCGACAAAGAAGCGGAGGCAAAGTTCAAGGAAGTAAACGAAGCCTATGAGGTGCTTTCCAATTCTGAAAAAAGGGCAAGGTATGACCAATTCGGTCATGCGGGAGTTGACCCGTCTTACGGGGCAGGTCAGTCAGGTCAAGGATTTGGCGGCGGTTTTTCGGGCGGATTTACAGGAGATTTCGGCGATATTTTCGATACATTTTTCGGCGGCGGTTTTTCAGGCGGGCAAAGTGCAAGAAGAAATGCCCCAAGGCAGGGCAGCGATATCGAGATTTTTGCAAATCTGACATTTGAAGAGGCAGCTTTTGGATGCAAAAAGGAACTTTCTTTTAAAAGAATAGAAACTTGTCCGGATTGCGGAGGCACGGGTGCAAGGAAGGGTACTCAGCCTGAAACTTGTCCCGATTGCAAAGGAACCGGTCAGATTAAGAGATATAAGCAGACAATTCTGGGTAATATGATGACAACAGAAACCTGCCCTAAATGTTCCGGAAAAGGCAAAATTGTTAAGGAACCTTGTGCAAAGTGCAACGGAAAAGGCAGAGTTCAAAAGAATAAGAAGATTAATCTTGATATTCCTGAGGGAATTGACAACAATCAATATTTGCAGAAACACGGATACGGAAATGCCGGAACAAACGGCGGACCGTATGGCGATTTGCTTATAGGGATTAAAATAGCACCTCATCCGTTATTTAAGAGAAACGGTGCAGATGTTTACTGTGATGTTCCTATAACTTTTCCGGAGGCGGCATTAGGTTCTGAAATAGAAGTTCCGACCATTACGGGAAAAGTTAAGTATAAAGTTCCGGAGGGAACGCAGAGCGGAACAAAATTTGTTCTAAGGGGCAAAGGTATCCAAAAGATTGTGGGCAGAGGTGATCACTACTTTACGGTATCTGTGGAAATCCCTAAAAATTTAACGCAGAAACAAAGAGATATTCTTAAAGAGTTTGCATCGACCGAAACCGGTGAGAATCATATAAAGAGAACTACATTTTTCGAAAAGATGAAAAACCTTTTTAAATAGAGGAGAAAGTGTTATGGCTGATCATAATGTCAAATTAAGTGAAGTTCCCAAAGGTAAAAGACTGGCATATTTTTGGGATTATTATAAAATTCATACAATTGTTGCAATTTTACTTTTGGCTGCAACAGTTTCGATACTTAAATCCACGGTTTTCAGAACAAAAGAAGACGCATTTATATTAATTGCCGGCACGGGCAGTTTAAGTGAACAAACAGTTTCCGATATAAGAACGGCTTTAAACAGTATGGACATAGATGTAAACGGTGACGGAAAGATAAAAAACGATGTTGTAGGTGTTTCTTTTTTGTCGCAGAAAACAGAAAACTCAAAAGATACGGATATGGAACTTGAAGCAGCACAGTCTATGAAAATGTCGGGAGTTTTGTCTACAGGAAATTATATAATACAAATCGCAGATGAAAAAATGGCGGATTATCTTATTGCACAGAATGTTGTGGCAAAACCTCAGGATTTTTCAAATAAATACTATACAGTTGACGAAAATTATGTTAAAATACCTATATCTGCAACAAAACTTGCAAAGGCTTTTGGAAATTATGCCGATAATTATTTTATTGTTGTAAGGGGCAAAGACCGTGTAAGTACCGGCAGTAATAAGAAAATGAAAAATTATGAAAATCAGATTAAAGTTCTCAACAAAATAGTTGAGTGATTGGAGGTCTGTTTTGAAAAGAATATTCTGTATAGGTATTTGTGCAGTTTTGATTTTGGCACTTTTTTGTTCCTGTTCAAGTAAAACTCAAACTGAAAACGATAAAAGTATCGTGCCTGATATAGGTAAAAACGATATTTACAGAGTAAATTCACGAAGACTTCTCGCAAAAAATAACGGTTCTGTCTTAGAAAAGACATCATACTATTTTGACGATAAAAGCAGGAATTCAAGTTGGGAACTTTTTTATGAACAAAACGGGGATAGCATTAATGCCGCAGTTTTGTATGGGAACGATTACAAATGTTATTATAAAGACGGGAAGATATTTCTCAACGATTACGGGGATAAGTATTACGAACTCCTTTATTTTAAGGACACATATGAAGATTCTGTTAATGAACTCCTTATGGGAAATAATTTTTTGAAATCGGTATATATAACAAGTCATCACACTGAGAAGAAAGATGATGGGTATATTGTGACATTCGGCTTTACAGTAACGAATGATACTGTTTCTGAATTTTCGGATTGGGGAATAAAACTTAATCAGACCATGTCGGTTGTTTACGAATTGAAAGAGAATTTTGAAATAAAAAATTACAAATACTACTATCTTGAAGGCAGTACAAAGAAAATGCTTGTTGAGGTTGAGTATTTTTACGGTGAGGATATTTTATATCCGGAAGATGTTCAAAAAAAGAGCAGTACGGATGATATTGTAAAGGTGACAGTTATCTCAAATTATGGGATGGATTCTGAGTATAAAGAGGAATTTGAAGTTGCGAGGGGGACTAAAGTTTACGGCAATCAGTATATGCTTGATAGAGTTCTTTATGCTGATTCCTCGATGACAAAGTATTGGGATTACAGTAATGACATTTTAGAGGATACAGTTTTGTATCTTGCCGGATAAAAGAAAGGTTGGTAAAAATATGAGTGAATGTACACACGATTGCAGCACGTGCGGCGAGGGCTGTGCGACAAAAGAGCCTGAAAGTATGCTTGAAAGTTTAAATCAGTACAGTAAGGTTGATAAAGTAATAGGTGTTGTGAGCGGTAAAGGCGGGGTAGGCAAATCATTTGTAACATCAATGCTTGCAGCAAAAACTGCTGAAAGCGGCAATAAAACAGCAATATTAGACGCCGATATAACAGGTCCGTCAATACCTAAAGCGTTTGGAATAAAGGAAAAGGCATTGTCAGACGGCAGGGGAATACTTCCGTACACATCTAAAACCGGAGTTGACATAATGTCTATCAATCTGCTTCTTGAGAACGAAACAGATCCTGTTGTCTGGAGAGGACCTGTTATTGCAGGTGCTGTAAAACAGTTCTGGACTGATGTTATATGGGAAAATATAAAGTATATGTATGTTGATATGCCCCCGGGAACAGGGGATGTTCCTTTGACCGTATTTCAGAGTTTGCCATTAAACGGAATTGTTATAGTAACATCTCCGCAGGACCTTGTAACTATGGTTGTTGAAAAAGCGGTAAATATGGCAAATCTTATGAATGTTCCTATTATAGGTATTGTTGAAAACTATTCATACCTTGAATGCCCGGACTGCAAAAAGAAAATTGAAGTTTTTGGGAAGAGCAAAATTGATGCAGTTGCCGAAAAGTACGGACTTAAAGTTTTGGCAAGAGTTCCGATTAATCCTGAATTTGCTGAAAAAGTCGATTTGGGAAATGTCGAGGATATTAAGACCGATGCTTTTGACAAGGCAGTAAATGAAATAATAAATCTTTAATCAAAATCGGACGCCGGCTTTTTGTCGGCGTTTTTTTGTTTAATAGTGTAGTTGTCGGGTATGCTATATCATATCAGTAACAGATACGGAGTGTTTTTGATGATTACATTTGTTATAAGCATTATAATTCTTATATTAGGTTATATCCTTTACGGAGGTTTGGCTGAAAAAATTTTTGCACCGGACTTGAGGGTAACACCTGCCGTTTCATTAAGCGACGGGGTTGATTTTGTTCCTATGAAAAGGTGGCGTGCCTTTTTAGTTCAACTTTTAAATATTGCAGGGACAGGTCCGATATTCGGTGCTTTAATGGGTGCCTGTTTCGGCCCTGTTGTGTTTTTGTGGATTGTTTTCGGTTCTGTTTTGGGCGGTGCGGTTCATGACTATATGACAGGTATGATTTCCGAAAGAAATAACGGTGCATCTATTGCAGAACTTTCCGGAAAATATTTGGGAAGAGGTTCAAAATATATAATGCGTGTCTTTTCGGTTGTTCTGCTTATTTTAGTCGGAACTGTTTTTGTTACAAGTCCTGCAGCACTTATTGCAAGACTCACACCTGAAAAATTCGGGACAACATTTTGGACAGGCATTATATTGGCTTATTATTTGATTGCAACTATGATGCCTGTGGATAAGGTTATAGGAAAACTGTACCCCGTTTTTGGAACAGTTCTCATACTTATGGCAGTTTTAATAATATCCGGTGTTTTTGTCGGCGGATACAGAATTCCCGAACTTAAATTTGAATTTTACAATTCGGATGGGCTTCCGGCTTGGCCGTATATGTTTGTAACGGTTGCTTGCGGTGCAATATCCGGCTTTCACGCAACGCAATCTCCGATAATTTCAAAGTGTATAACAGCAGAAAAAGAGGGGAAAAGCATTTTTTACGGTGCAATGATAAGTGAAGCCGTAATTGCCCTTGTATGGGCTGCAGCCGGTATTTCATTTTACGGAAATAAGGCAGAATTAAGCAGTCAATTAAACGCACTTGGTCAGTCCGGGGTTGTTTATGATATATCATCAGGACTCTTGGGAAAATTTGGAGGAATACTTGCAATAATCGGGGTTGTTGCTTGTCCCATAACATCCGGAGATACCGCATTTAGAAGTGCAAGACTTATTATGGCAGAATGGACGGGAATAAAACAAGATAAAAGAATTAACCGGCTTTACATTTCAGTTCCTCTTCTGATAATAGGCGGAATATTAACAAGACTTGATTTTGATGTTTTGTGGCGTTATTTTTCATGGAGCAATCAAACATTGGCGATGATAGCACTTTGGTGTGCAACATCTTATCTTATCAGAAACAAAAAAGGCATTAAAAGTTTAATTACAGCACTTCCGGCCGCATTTATGACTGCGGTAATCACGACATATATTTTAATGGCAAAGGAAGGATTGAAACTATCATCGACAGTTTCATATCCTATCGGAATTATTGTGTCATTTGCAACATTGATAATATATCTAGTGTCTTTAAAAAAGGAGAAAGCAAATTGAATTTGCTTTCTCCTTTTAACATCAAACAGTCTTATGCTTAAGTTCTGCACAAGCCCAGGCACCTTCTTCAAACTCTTTGACCGTTTCAAATCCGTTTCTTATGATTTCATTTAAAACTTCGTCTTTTCTTTCCGTAATTATTCCTGAAACTACTAATGTTCCGCCATCCTTTAAGAATTTGCCGAACAGCGGGCTCATCGCTTTTAAGACATCTGCTACTATATTTGCAAAAATCACATCATACTTTTTAAATCCTATTTTTTCGGCAAGGGATGAATCATCAATTACATTTCCGCAATAAATTGTAAAAAGTTCGGGATCAAAGTTGTTTTTCTCTATGTTTTCGGCAGCAATTTTTGTGCTGTTTGCGTCAATATCAACAAGTGTTGTGTGTTTAGCACCTGAAAGAAGTGCACCGATTGAAAGAATTCCGCTTCCGCATCCGAGGTCTAAAACTTCTTTGTCTTTAAGCGGTATTCTGTCCATAGACTCAAGGCAAAGTCTTGTTGTCTCGTGGGTTCCGGTTCCGAAACTCATACCGGGGTCAATTTCAAGGATTTTTCTTCCGTCGTCATTTTCCGCATTTTCCCACGAAGGTTTTATAAGAAAATGCTGACCGATTTTTAAAGGTTTAAAATATTGTTTCCAATTGTTTTCCCAATCTTCTTCTTTAACATTGTTAAATGTCATTTTTAATGAGCCGTATTTGTTTTCGCTTTTTAATTTTTCAATAGCATCTTTAAGAAGGCTCAGCATGTCCAGTCCCTGTGCATTTTCGGGAAGATATAAAATAACTTTTGTTTCGCAGTTTTTCAGATACATAAGATTTTCATCAACATAGTCCCAGTAGATTTCTGTTCCTTCCAAAAATTCATTAAAATCATCGGGGTTTTCGATTCTTATACCTGTTATTCCTATGTTTAACAGGTTCCCTGTAATTGCATCTATGCCGTCTTTGTTTGTAGTAATGCTTACTTCTGTCCAATTCATTTTGTTAGTCCACCTTTCTTCCGTATAATCCTCTTGTAAAATTACCGTTCGGTCTTTCCCCGGATAAAAATTCTTTGATTATCTTTATCGGGTCTTTCTCGTCCGATATTAATATATCTGCACCGGATACACCGCAGTTTTTAATAAAATCAGTTTTGTCGCATAAATTTATCGGTACTGAATTTAAAATTATATTCCTGTGTTTGTATTCACAAAAAACCGGAAACGACATTTTAAGTGTATCTGTTAAATAATACCAACCTTTGTAATTAACACATTTATCCGCATTTTTAATTATGCAGTTTTCTGTAACCATAACCGGCAATTTTCCGTAACAAACAAGGTTTGTGGGAACGGGGTTATTAATATTTTCTATTGCCTTAAATGAAAGTTCGGGTGAAAGTGTTATCTCTTTTGCCCCCATATTTTTAAGATACAAAGCATCATATGAATTAAAAACATTAAATGTAAATGAGCAGTAAGGTTCGAGTTTTAAATCTTTTGCAATGCTTATTTGACCCGGAGTATGGCATAATACTTTTGTGATACCCTTTTCTTTCGCATCAATCAAGAGTTTCAGGACATACTCCTGTTCATCATCCTTTATAATTCTCGGAAGTGATATGCCGAGATTTTTATACAATTTTTCCTTAAATGAAATCAATGGAACCCAGATATGACGAAACTTTTCAGACAAACTTCCAATATTTGTTATATCTTTCAAAAAGTGAAGATTGTATGAAAAAGGTTCACTGTTTTCTTTATGTTCGGACCAGTCAAATGGGTAAAACGGCCTTTTCTCGGTTTGGCTCAATTTGTTTAACAAACCGGCTAAAGTGTTTCTTCTGAGTGAATTAATTATAGAAACAGGTGCAAAAAGTCCATCCTGAAAATTTCCCGAAATACTGCTTATTGCAAAATCCGTTCCGCCGGTTTTTAAAAGTCTTTGTTCAAATTTGCCCTTTGCAAGAGGTTTTGATTTGGCAACTGACGGAGCATCTTCAAAAGTTGTGTATTGAGTACCTTTGCATTCAGCCGTGAGGCTCATACAGTCTTTTGTAAATTCATATCGAAAACAGGCAGGTATTTTCTTTTCATTTACCGGAACAGTGATTTCTCTTGAAAGTTTCTTATCTTTTTCGGTTCTAATACCAACCATTTTCTTTGACGGTGCATCTAAAAAATATAAATTTGTAAATCCCTGCCTTGAAAAAAGTGCTTTAAGAAAATCCGTTTCGTCAACTGTTGCGTTTCTTTTTTCGTCAATCAGTTTTCTGTATACTGAACATACGCCCGATACATACTCTTTTGACTTTAATCTGCCTTCAATTTTAAAAGATGTAACACCGAGTTCCAAAAATTCCGTAAAATTTTCTGCCATACTAAGGTCTTTCAGACTAAGTTCGTAACCGTTTTTGTACTTTTGTCTGCAGGGCTGGGCACATCTTCCGCGATTTCCGCTTCTTGTGCCAATTACAGATGAAAAGTAGCATTGCCCCGAATAGCACATACATAACGCTCCGTGTATAAAACACTCGGTTTCAACTCTTGAGTTTTTAACAATGCAGCCGATATTTTGTTTTGAAAGTTCACGGGAAAGCACAACTCTTTCAAATCCTGCATTTTTCATTTCAACTGCACCTTTTAAACTGTGAACGGTAAGTTGTGTGCTCGCATGAATGGGAAGGTCCGGTGCAATACTTTTTATAAGGTGAGCAAGTCCCATACTTTGCACAATAACACCTGAAACATCAGCACTGTTTATAAATTTTATATATTCCTCAAGTTTTTTAAGTTCTACATCGCTTACCACAGTGTTTAAAGTAAGGTAAGTTTTTACATTTCTCAGTTTGCAGTACAGGGAATATTTTTCAATTTTTTCCGCAGTGAAATTATCGGCACTCATTCTTGCGTTTAACAAATCTCCGCCGAAATATACAGCATCTGCACCTGCACCTACTGCTGCAATCAGTGTTTCTTCATTTCCGGCAGGACATAAAAGTTCGGGCATAATTCCACTTCTTTCCAAATAACATTATAAATAATTATATAATATTTTCTTGATATTGTAAAGTTTTTTGAAAAATGTACCTTCAAATGTCACAATTTATACACAAATATCTGATAAAATCCCACCATAGATTATTTTAAAGTAACGGAGGCATATACGGTGAAAATAAAACAGACACTATTAAAACCGATAAATTCTTTTAAGGGTTTGTCAAGGTCAAAAAAAATAATTTTTGCAGTGGTTTTTGCAGTTGTAATTGTTGCTCTCGTTTCTGGACTTAAGTCGTGCGGAAAGAAAACAACTTCAAATGAAGTTTCTACCGCGAAGGTTGAAAGAGGAGATGTTCAGGTTCAGATTACAGGTTCGGGAACAATAGAAGCAAATGAACAATATAATATTACTTCGCTTGTTACAGGCGATGTAACTTCTGCTCCGTTTGAGGAAGGTGACATCTTAAACGAAGGCGATATTATGTATACAATTGATTCTTCGAATGTAAACCGCTCAATAGAAAAGCAGAAAAACTCGAATGAAAGAACTCAGATGGAATATGATGAAATACTGAAAGATGTAAAGAAACTTTCGGTAACATCAAAAACAACAGGGGTTGTAACTAATGTTAATGTAAAAAAAGGTGATTCTGTTAATAACGGAACGAAAGTTCTTGAGGTTTCAGATACCGAGAATATGACGCTTAAGATTAATTTCAATTCAGATGACGCAAATATGCTTTACATAGGAGCAAATGCAGATGTTTATCTTGAGTCTAATATGGGTCTTAAAACTTCCGGAACAGTTTCAAGAATAGGCAGCGGTGTTATGACAAACTCGAGCGGTGTTGAAGTAAAGTCTGTTGAAATCAAAGTTAAGAACCCCGGCGGAATAAAAGAAAATGACAGGGCAACTGCAATTGTAAACGGTGTTGCCTGCAATGACAGCGGCAAATTTGAGTCGGCTTCAGTTTCGTATGTTTCGGCAGGTGTTTCGGGAGAAGTTGCTGAAATTTATGTCCATGAAGGCGACAGGATAACATACGGTCAGACTGTTGTTCAACTTACGAGTGATTCTCTTACAAAGAGCCTTAAAGAAAGCGGAATATCGCTCAAAGATGCAAAAATAGGTCTTGAAGATTTGTATGATAACCTTGATAAGTATACTATTGAAGCCCCAATAACCGGTACTGTTATAAGCAAAACAACCAAAGCGGGCGATAAACTTGATAATCAGAACCAATCAACTGTTATGGCAGTTATTGCGGATATGTCGCTTATTAAATTTAAGATAAATGTTGATGAACTCGATATTGCAAAACTTGAACTCGGTCAGGAAGTTGATATCACGGCAGATGCACTCGAAAACCAAAAGTTTACGGGATATGTTGATAATATAAGTATAGTCGGAACTACGGCAGACGGTGTTACTACTTATCCTGTGACCGTTGTGGTAAATGATCCGGACGGACTTATACCCGGAATGAATGTCGATGCCGTTATAACAGTTCAGGAGGTTAAAGATGTTTTAACTGTTCCGGTTTCTGCAGTAAACAGAGGAAACATTGTATATGTTAAAGATTCAAAGTCAGCAAAGACAGAAAAAGACAGCGAACAACAGGTAGGAAAGGTACCTGCGGGTTTCAAAGAAGTAAAAGTTGAAACAGGACTCAGTAATTCTGATGTTGTTGAGATAAAGTCAGGACTTAAAGAGGGTGATGAGGTAAAAATCACAGAGGTTAAAGCAGAGTCCTCAAATGATATGTTTGGAATGTCACAGGGCGGTCCCGGCGGAGGCCCCGGAGGCGGACAGGGCGGTCCCGGCGGAGGTCAAGGCGGACCGGGAGGCGGTGGAAGACCGTGATAGAACTAAAAGATATTTATAAGATATATTCAGACGGCGACAGTGAAATAAGAGCATTGGACGGAATTTCCCTTACTATTAACAAAGGTGAATTTGTATCTATAATAGGTCAGTCCGGTTCGGGTAAATCAACCTGTATGAATATGATAGGATGCCTTGATGTTCCGACCAGTGGAACATATCACCTGAATGGAATTGATGTAAGTACTATGAATGACGACCAACTTGCAGAAATAAGAAATAAAACATTGGGTTTTATATTTCAGCAATACAATCTGATTCCAAAACTTACACTTCAGGAAAATGTGGAACTTCCGCTTATTTACAGAGGATATTCACCAAAAAAGAGGTCTGAACTTGCAAGAGCGTCTCTTGAAAGAGTAGGACTTGGCGACAGAACTGGAAAATTACCGTCGCAACTGTCCGGAGGTCAGCAGCAGAGAGTTTCTATAGCACGGGCACTGGCAGGAAATCCATCGGTTATCTTGGCTGATGAACCGACCGGGGCACTTGATTCAAAAACAGGCAGAGAAGTAATGGAATTTATGGAAAAACTAAATGAGGAAGGAAACACAATTGTTTTAATAACTCACGACAATTCCATTGCTGACCGTGCCAAAAGAAAAATAAGAATTCAGGATGGAAAAATTATTTCCGATGAGAAAATAAGGGGGTAAGACTTTATGGGGATTACAATGTCATTTAAACTCGCACTTAAAAGTCTTGCTACCAGTAAGATGCGTTCGTTTCTTACAATGCTTGGTATAATTATAGGTGTTGCAGCGGTTATAATACTTGTTAGTCTTGTTGACGGCTATAAAAAGACTATAGTTGACCAGTTTGAAAGTATGGGAACTAACCTTTTAAATGTTACAATAACATCAAGAAACAGCAACAGAACAGTGTCTTATGAAGATTTGGAAGAATTGACGAATGAATCCGATGTTCTTCAGTATGTTTCGCCGCTTATCCAGGTGAGGGCAATTCCTAAATTCGGAACTGAAACATCCGATACATCATCAATTGTCGGTGTTAACGAGGAATATTACGACATTAAGCATATCGAAATGAAATCGGGAAGATTTATTCAGTATATGGATTGTTCGACAAGAGCAAAAAATTGTGTTATAGGAACATATATCGCCAATGAGTATTTTCCTGACACAAACCCCGTGGGAGAAACTCTTAAAATCATGGGAAATACATATACAATTATAGGTGTTATGGATGAAACTGCAAAATCAGAAGAAGGTTCTGATGACGATAGAGTTATAATTCCTTATACACTTGCAAGAAGCCTCGGCGGTTCTTCTTTTATGGGTTCGTATGTATTATCTGTTAAGGATAAAGATGATTCCGAAAAGGGAAAACAGGAAGTTGAAAATTTTCTCTACAAAACTTTCGGAAGTGATTCAAACTATAATGTTATGAGTATGGCAGCAATTCTTGATACCGTAAATGAACTCATAGGAAACCTCCAGATGATATTAGTCGGAATTGCCGGAATATCACTTTTAGTAGGCGGTATCGGAATAATGAACATTATGCTTGTATCAGTTACTGAAAGGACCCGTGAGATTGGTATAAGGAAGTCCCTTGGGGCAAAGAGAAAAGATATTTTGGGGCAGTTTGTTGTAGAGGCAGCAACCACTTCCGCAGTTGGCGGAGTTATTGGAATACTTCTTGGTATATGTGCTTCAGTAGGTGTGAGCAAGGCACTTGATATGACACCGGTTGTGTCCGGTGCATCAATATTAATTGCTTTTACGGTTTCTGCAATAATAGGAATAACTTTTGGATATTTCCCTGCGAAAAAAGCAGCGAAACTTAATCCGATTGAGGCATTAAGATATGATTGATAAAGGAGAATTAATGATGAAAAAACTCATAAGTACAGTTTTGGCTTTTTGTCTGCTTTTAAGTATCCCCGCGTTTTCAGTTTCTGCGGATACCGGATTGGATACAGATAATCAGAAGAAAGCGGTTTTATCGTCGCTTAATATAATGAACGGTGATGAAAACGGCGATTTCGGGTTTGCAAATGAAGTGACGAGAGCGGAATTTACAAAAATGGCGGTTGCGTCATCTTCTTACAGAAATTCTGTTTCTGAAGTTTCAAGAACATCACCTTTTCATGATGTCTCATATACATATTGGGGAGCGTCATACATCAAAGCTGCTTTGGGAGCGGGATATGTTTCGGGTTACCCTGATTCAACCTTTAAGCCTGAAAATTCCGTGACAACCGAAGAAGCAATAACTATAGTTTTAAAACTTTTGGGCTATACAGATGATGATTTTTCAAATGCTGTTTGGCCTTACGGTCAGATGTCAAAGGCTGAGGATTTGGAACTTATGCAGGGGGTCAGTGCAGGTATCGGTCAAAATATAAAAAGACTGGATGTTATGAAACTTTTTTATAATGCTCTTACAACAATGGTTAAAGACGGAGATAAAACGCTTCTTTCGACATTCGGTTACACAATAAAAGAAGATACTGTTTTTGTTGCATCACAGAATGAAGATGTTTCAATTCCGGCAAATAAAATTCTTACAACCGACGGTCAGTATAAAGTTGAGTCGGGATTTGACAAATCAAGTGTCGGATATAAAGGCGATTTAATCCTCAAAAATTCCGATACTGCAATAGCATTCATCCCTACAAACACAAAAAGCGGCGAGTATACATTAAATGCAATTTTAGGCGACGATGTTTTGGTTTATGAGGGAACAGGTACAAAAACCATAGATATGGGAAAAAATTCCGAAGTTTACTATAAAACTCAGAAAACAACTTTGGAAGAGGCAGCGTCACTTGCAGCATTGGGTGATTCAATTACAGTATTTGAAAATGAAAAAGGCGATATAGATTATGCAATGATTGGTACAAAATCGCTTAAAGGACCTTATATTTATAAAAACAGTCTTTCTGCTTTCGGCATACCTGAAACAGTTTCGGTTTACATTGACGGAGAAAAGGGAACTGCTGAACAACTCGATGAATACAATATAGTTTATTATTCGGAAGAAGTAAATACAGTTTGGGCCTATACAAAGAAGGTAACAGGAACATATAATCTTGCAACACCGTCTAAAGACAATCCCAAGACGGTAAATATTTCAGGAACCGATTACGGATTTGAAAATGCGGATACCTATAAACTCTTTGCAACAGGAGGAACATACAATATAGGCGATGCCGTAACGGTGCTTATTGGCAGGGAAGGAAAAATTGCCGGTGTTAAAGATTCTTCGGCACAGGTTACGGAAATAGTAGGCTATGCCACCCAAATCGGTAAAAAGGATTTTTCAAAATCAAACGGTGATAAATATTCTTCATATTACATCGGACTTGTTCAGGGAAATGGAACATATTCTGAATTTGCTGTAAATAAACTTTATGAAGATTATATAAATAAAATTGTTAAAGTGACTGTGTCAAATTCCTCAGTTTCCGTAAATAAGGCTGACTCAGCGTTTGTAACCGGGAAAGTTGATGTTTCGGAAAACAAGATAGGCTCCAAAAAAATGGCAAACAGTGTGAATATAATTGATGTTGTAAGCACAGATTCCAACAATCCGTCAGACTACATTAAAATCAATAAATCAAGAATTGACGGAACAACACTCGGAGCAACGAATGTTTTATACTGCGGCACAAATTCAAAAAATGAAATTGATACACTGTTTCTTAAAAATGTAACGGGCGACGGTATGAAATATGGCATAGTAACTTCAGCGGACGGAACAAATTACACCATAAACTGCGGAAGCAATTCTTACACATCAAGCGGAATTCAATATACATCAATTTCCAAAGGAAGCAAGGTTATGATTGGTGTGTCCGGCGGAAAAGTATACAGAGTTGTTTCGCTTACGGAATTAAAAGAAAAAATCAAAGATATTACTGAATCCTACATTGTAACTTCAAGCGGAACTTATAAGGTTTCGGAAAATTGTGCGGTCTTTACATTTGCCGATACCGGTGTTTGGCAAAATGCTTCGTTTTCTGATATTAAGGATGTAAATTCCATTGATGTTTACTATGACAACCTGACAGACGGAAGAATAAGATTAATCATAATTAAATAATAAAAAAGGATAGTATGGGAAAACTCATACTATCTTATTTTTTTGGAGGAAATTATGCTTAATTATGATTTGGCACTTGATGCAAAAGATGTTTATGAGGAAAGCAAGGGAAAAATATCTCTAACGGACGGTATAAAGACATACACCAAAAACGAAAATGAGTATTCTGTTACTTATGTTGAAATATTAAAAGACGATAATCCGCTGGGAAAGAAAATGGGCAAATATGTAACGGTTGAAATGCCCAGATTCAAAGAATTTGGTTTCGCTTTTTATAAGGCGATTTCAGAAGAGATGAAAGATATAATAAAAGACCTTTCGGTGAAAGAAGATCCTACAGTTATGGTAATAGGACTGGGAAATAAAAAAATAACACCCGATGCTTTAGGACCGCTTACTTTGGATAAACTCGTTGTTTCAATACATCTTTATTAGGAAATTCCAGGGTTTAGTTCAAATCTCGGAAAAATCTGTGCCTTAAAAACAGGAGTTCTGGGAACAACAGGAATAGAAACACTTGAAATAGTTTCAGGGGTTGTAAAAAGGGTAAAACCCGATTTGATAGTTGCAATTGACTCTCTTGCGTCAAGAGATGTTTCAAGGCTTGCAACGACGATTCAGATAACTGATACCGGAATAATGCCGGGGTCGGGAATAGGAAATAACAGAAAGGAACTCAGTTCTGACACTTTGGGGATGCCTGTCATCGGAATCGGTGTTCCATTTGTAATTGATGCTGCAAGAATGACCGAAAATTCTAAACTTTCAGGAATGTTTGTAACCCCAAAAGAAATTGATGTTCTTGTAAATCAAATGACCGATATTATTTCTGCGGGAATAAATCTTGCATTTCATAATATCTCGCTTGATGATATTCCAAACTATATAAACTGATAATCCGTACTAATACTTGACAATGATTTGAAAATAGTATAAAATCAAATCGTTGTTTCGTAATAGGGGGGTAAATTATGAAAGCACTTGTTTTGGCAGGTTCTCTGCCGCAGATTGAACTTATAAAAAATCTTAAAAACAGGGGGTACTACTGTATACTTGCAGACTATACCGAGCCTCCTCCTGCAGAAAAATATGCGGATAAATT
>CAKSDT010000025.1 GCA_934446135.1 uncultured Clostridia bacterium | reverse complement strand
ACATACGCCGACGAATTTATGTTCGGCAAATTGACCTTCCCTTTTCGAAGTCTTTAGCGTGTCGACAGGTTTATCGACACAAAAATAGCAGCAAAATGATTTCATTTTGCTGCTATTTTTGTTTTCCGTACCTATTGTTCTTAGTTAATTTTGTTATTTAGTGCCGAATATTCTGTCTCCGGCATCTCCCAATCCCGGAACGATATATTTATGTTCGTTTAAGTATTCATCAACACCGGCTACATAAATATCAACATCAGGATGAGCCTTCTGAACTTCTTCAACACCTTCGGGAGCGGCGATAAGGTTCATAAGTTTGATATTTGAGCCGCCTCTTAATTAAATCATATCGATTGCGGCAATGGCACTTCCGCCTGTTGCAAGCATGGGGTCTACAACAATTATTTCTCTCTGTTCGATTTTGTTCGGAAGTTTGCAGTAGTATTCGATAGGTTCTGCAGTTACAGGGTCGCGGTAAAGACCGATGTGACCTACTCTTGCTGTCGGAATAAGTTTTAAAATACCGTCAACCATTCCGAGTCCTGCTCTTAAAATCGGCACGATACAAAGTTTCATACCGTCTATAACATTTTGCTGAGTTTTGCATATGGGCGTTTCAATCTCGACTTTTTTGAGGGGAAGTTCTCTTGTAATTTCGTAAGTCATAAGCATTGCAATTTCGTCCAAAAGTTCTCTGAAGTCTTTAGAACTTGTTCCTGTCTGACGCATAAGCGTAAGTTTGTGCTGAATCATCGGGTGGTCAATTACATGAAGTTTACTCATTTGTTACACGCTCCGTTCATTATTTTTTCCGTATAAGTATAACACATTCATAAAAATATTTCAACATATTTATACAGTCTTTGGCATAAAATTTACGGGTGAAGATTTATGATGAACTATTTATGGGGGTTTTTTATTTTAATTTCTCTTGCTGCCGGAATGATAAACGGGAATATAAGCACAGTGTCGTCAGCAGGAGTTACCGGTGCGGCAAAAACGGTTGAAATGCTTGTTTCAATAGGCGGAATTATGTGTTTCTGGACAGGAATGATGGAAATTGCCGTAAAATCGGGGCTTACCGAAAAACTCGAAAAACTTTTAAATCCCGTAATAAGACTGCTTTTTCCCGAGATTAAAAGCGAAAAGGCAAAATCGGCCGTTTTGATGAATATAACGGCAAATATTTTGGGAATAGGAAATGCCGCAACACCTCTGGGACTTAAGGCAATGGAAGAACTTCAAAAGGAAAATTACGATAAAAAAACGGCTACAAATTCAATGTGCCGGTTTGTTCTTATAAATACTGCATCAATTCAGTTGATACCGACTACGGTTTTTGCTCTCAGGATGAGTGCCGGTTCAAAGGACCCCTTTATAATAACTCCTGCCGTCTGGATTTCTTCTCTTCTTGCCTGCATTATAGGTTTTACGGCTTTAAGTATGATTGAAAAGAGGAAGGGCTGACGCTATGGAAATGATTGGGGTTTTAAGCGTTCCGTTAATAATGGCGGCAATAATTATATCGGGACTTTTTAATAAAGTTAAAATATTTGACTGTTTTACAAGCGGAGCAAAAGATGGAATGATAACCGTCTTTAAAATATTTCCGTCGCTTTTGGGACTTATGGTTTCTGTATATATGCTGAAAGAATCAGGCGTCCTTTCTTTTGTTTCAAACCTTGCCGAACCGATGCTTAAAGTTTTAAGTGTTCCGAAAGAAGTGTTTCCGCTTTTTATGATGCGTCCTGTTTCGGGCAGCGGTTCACTCGGAATTTTGTCGGATATTTTATCTACATACGGTGCAGATTCTTATATAGGAAAATGTGCAAGTGTAATGATGGGGTCTACCGAAACCACATTTTATACAATTGCGGTTTATTACGGATGTGTTAATATAACAAAAACAAGACACACTTTGCCGTGTGCCTTGATTGCCGATTTTACGGGTATGGTTATTGCCTGCGTTGTTACTCGATTTTTATTATAGTGTTTTCGCCGTTTACTTTTGCAAACCAGTTAAGCGGCATTTTTCCCTTTTGATATTCATATCCCAGGTGCAAACTGTCTATCACAACATCTTTTCCGTCGTTCATTGTATAGAGTTTGTCAATTACACTTAAGGGACTTACCGGGTTTCCGTCTGAGATTTTTTTGAAATCTCTTATATACATTTTAACAGATGTTATTTTTCCCCTTGATATTTTTATTTCGCATCCGTGCCTGCCATCTCCCATATCAACAGGGTCGCCGGCAAAAAAGTAATCAAAATAAAGCGTACTTTCTTCACCGCCCGAAATAAGCGGAGAATTTATATAAAGCCTTACATCATCGGATATTTCAAAATTTGAAAGTATATCGTCTATTATTTCTGCAGCAGAGGCTGCGGCACCGGAAAAATCATTATCCGAAGAAACTGTAATTCCCGAATTTTCTTCAGATGCCTGATATTCAAAATAACCGTTTTTTGCGGCGGCTATCGATGCTCCGGAGTTTATATAAATATCTTTCGTGTCGGTCTGAGTGTACCTTTTTGATGTTAAAAGATTGAATTTTAACGCTTTGGCAATATTTTTCATATGGGTCTCGTCCGAAATATCGGGAACTATGGGGGATATTTCCGACATTTTAACATCATCCAGCGGAAGAAGGACATAAGATTCCATCAAAACTTTCTGATGTACTTCATTTTCTCCCGTGAGTTTTTTATCAAGATTGAGTTCATAGGCGTACGAAAGGTTAAGCATATTGCCCGATGCCAAAGTTATAAAGATATTTTCAATGTTTTTGGAATCATACTTAGGAGAACATTTATAATATGTTTCATTATCCGAATCCCTGAAATAAACCTTAACCGAGTTTCCGTCAGAAAACGGCAGTATCACCGCTTTGTCAAACTTCCTGTTTTCAAAATCCTTTTTAATGCCGAGAAAAGAACTCATTTCTGAAAAACCTACAGAAACATTGTAATCTGCGTAAAGATTTCTGTCTTTGAGTGCATTTTGCCATTCTGTTTCCGAACAGGATTGAATTTCACCCAAAAATGAAGTATATAAAACCCCGTTTATTTGTTCCGCTATGTTTTTTCCCTGTCCCTGAAATGCACTGTATGAAACTCTGCCGTCATTATATGAAAGCATAACCGTACGGGGAGAAAACACACTGTCTAATGCACCCGTAACCCTAATATTTACAGACTGTTCAGGTGCAGTGTCACGCCCCAACAGCACTGAAACAAAATTTTTCGGGGATACAGAAAAGAAATCATAGCCTTCCGGCCACAATTTCTCTGAAGTCCATATTTGAATTGAAAGTACTATACTGCTCGCAATCAGAACCGTTAAAAGAGCAGTTTTGATTTTTCCGTGAGTCAAAGCACTTACTCCTTAAAACTTTTTAATGTTTACGGTGTAACTTTTCATCCTGTCGGCAATGTTAGGACTTAAAATGTTGATTTCTCTTTTCACTGCCTGTGTCTTGTCACCTTTTTGTGCATAAAGTATGACTTTATGATAACCGCCGCTTAAATCAATCTTCTTCCAGAAAACCCCTGACGCATTTATAGAAACGCTTCCTCCGTTTACGGGAAGATATGTACCCGTCTGACTGTTATATTCATAAATCGTAACAGTGGTGCCCTGCGTGCCGTAACCGCAGAAAACAACACCTTTCTGAGTGGTTGATGAAAATGACGGCGGATTGGTAACTGTGATAAGCCCCGACTGGCTGAGAGAAACAGAAGCCGGCAATGAAGAAGGAGCCGCAAAACAAACCGACGGTACTGTAAGAAGCATCACCGCAAGAATCAACGAACCCAAAAATCTCTTCATTTACTATCCACCTCCAAAATATATACTTTTAACTAAATACAATATAACATACTAATGTTACAGTAACATTACAAAGGAGTTACTTTTATATTAATTTGCTTTTTCCTGTTATATATGGTATACTTAGTTGTATTTCAGAAGAATTTTATTTGGTTTTGTGAGGTAAATTATGTCAAAAATCATTGCAGTTGCAAATCAGAAAGGCGGAGTAGGCAAAACAACAACTGTTGTAAACCTCGCTTCCTGCGTTGCTGAACTTAAATATAAAGTGCTTGTTGTCGATGCTGACCCGCAAGGCAATACTACAAGCGGATTCGGTGTCGAAAAAGGTATCGGTAATACAATTTATGATGTATTGGTAAACAGTGTTAACATTAAAGAGGCAGTAACGAAAACAAAATATTTCGATTTGTCGGTTGTCCCGGCAGATATTTCGCTTGCCGGTGCGGAAATTGAACTTATTTCGGCACAGGAAAGAGAATTTGTGCTTAAAAAAGCACTTTCAGCCGTAAAAGACGATTATGATTATATTTTTATAGACTGCCCTCCGTCACTCGGAATAGTAACACTCAACGCCCTTGTTGCCGCAAATTCGGTAATTATACCGATTCAATGTGAATATTACGCATTAGAGGGTGTTGCACAACTTACCAACACTGTTAATCTGGTTAAAAAAACTTATAATAACAAACTTGAAATTGAAGGCATTGTTATGACAATGTTTGACGGAAGAACAAACCTTTCTATTCAGGTTGTTGATGAAGTAAAAAGAGTTTTCGGAAATAAGGTTTTAAAAAGCATTATACCGAGAAATGTAAGACTTTCGGAAGCACCGAGTTTCGGAGAACCGATAAATGTTTTTGACCCGGCAGCCACAGGGTGTGCGGCATATCGCAAACTTTCCCAAGAACTAACTGAAAAACTGTAAATGTTGCTCCTGACCGTTTAATGGCAGAATTTAATTTAAAGAATTAACTGTGAGTAAAACTCCGCTTAAATTCAAGCGGAGTTTTCTTAATTTATGCCATTAAACTTTAAACAAACTTCACCGCTCGATGTACCACCAGTACACCTTCGGGTTCAGTTTGTTTAATCAGAACCAAATTTCCGCGTTTTTCCTGTTCGGATTTGGGTTCAGTTTGTTTAATCAACTCCCAATTCACTTCGTCTTTCCGCCCGACTCAACTTCGGGTTCAGTTTGTTTAATCAGAACCAAATTTCCGCGTTTTTCCTGTTCGGATTTGGGTTCAGTTTGTTCAATCAATCCCCAATTCACTTCGTCTTTCCGCCCGACTCAACTCCGGGTTCGATTTGTTTAATCAGAACCAAATTTCCGCGTTTTTCCTGCTCGGATTTGGGTTCAGTTTGTTCAATCAACCTCCAATTCACTTCGTCTTAAAAAACGGTAAATTATGCTCCTGACCGTTTGGTGACAAAATAATTTATAGAAAAGAACTTAATGAAACAACCCGTTACATCTATAACGGGTTGCGGGTTTAATCATTTTCATAACTTTTTGCGACTGTGAGCAAACAGTTTTTTTGTTTTTCTGTAAGTTTTGAGTAAATTTTTATCAGTAACTGTGAAAGTCGGAGAAAGAACTTGGGTAGGAGCCGGTGCCACCGTGATTCAGAGAACTAAAATATGTTCCGACTGTATGATAGGTGCGGGAGCGGTTGTTGTTAAAGATATTTCGGTTTCCGATACTTATATAGGTACTCCGGCAGTCAGAAAAAAAGAGCGTGAAGCACTTAAAAACAATAATTAATCTATTGACATTTTTTGAAGCATCTTGTATAATTTTGGTACAGGATAATTTATGTTAAGGAGAGATTTTTGTGGCTTTTTGCAGAAAATGCGGTAGAGAAATTGATGATGAAGCGGTTATTTGTCCGTTTTGCGGTGTTAAACAGGAAAAGGAGGGTCAGCCTGTCGACAACGGCGGCATAGGCTGGGGAATATTAGGCTGCTGTGTTCCTTTGGCAGGACTTATTTTATGGATTGTTTGGAAAGATACAAAACCTAAGTCGGCTAAAGCGGCAGGAATAGGTGCGTTGGTCAGCGTCGGTCTTTCAGTTTTCTGGTACATAATTGCGGTTGCTGCCGGAGTCGGAGCGGGATTTTACAGTTTCTTTTAGTTAATGAAGAATTTTTTGTATAAATGGCTTCCGAGATTTTTTGGATGTCATTGCCGTGAGGACAGGTCTTTTAAGTATAAAGGCAGAAAGTTTCCCATATGTGCCAGGTGCAGCGGCGAACTTGCCGGGATAATATTGGGGATGTTTGTATCTGTCTTCTTTGTTCCGCGGAATTTTTGGTTTTTGCTTTTGGCAATCCCTATGATTTTGGATGGGTTTGTTCAAAAGTTTACCAAATATGAAAGCAACAACACAAAAAGGCTTTTAACCGGAATACTTTTCGGTTATGCTTTTGTGACCTTTATAATTTTGACAACCGGCTATGCTTTTAAATATGGATATGATATGGGATTAAAAATCCGAAGAATTTAGTTCTTCGGATTTTTTTCAACAAAATCGCTTTTTAAATTGTGTTCAGTATAGAGTAAACAACACCTTTTTGGACAGTATAAGTAAAAAAGGGGGAATTTATTATGTGTACTGCTTTAAGCGTTAATTGGGACGGGCTTTATTTCGGCAGAAATCTTGATTATGAAAAGGGATACGGCGAATGTGTTCTAATAACGCCTGCCGGATTTGAGTTCAAGAGGGAAAATGATTTTAAAACAAAATATAAAATAATCGGAATGGCACATATGGAGGAAGAATATCCCTTGTATTATGATGCTGCTAACGAAAAAGGACTTTGTATTGCAGGACTTAATTTTGTGGGAAACGCAAAATACCAAAACCCTGTTCCGGGCAAAGAAAACATTACGCAGTATGAGTTTATTCCGTGGCTTTTGGGAAATTTTGAAAGCGTGGGCGAATTTTTGAAGATTTCAGACAGACTTAACATTACGGGAATACCGTTTGCAGAGAAAATGCCTTCGGCACAACTTCATTGGCTAATTTCGGATAGGGAAAACTGCATTACGCTTGAGTGCCGTGAAAACGGAATAAATATTACAGAGAACAAAGTCGGAGTGCTTACAAACAATCCGCCTTTTGAATATCAAATGTATAATTTAAGTAATTATATGTCTGTTACGGCGGAAATTCCGGAAAACAGGTTTTCAGAAAACCTGAAACTTATTCCGTACAGCAGGGGAATGGGAGGAATAGGACTCCCGGGGGATTTATCGTCCGAATCAAGGTTTGTCAGGGCAGCATTTGTAAAAGAAAATTCAATTTGCGGAAACAGTGAAAGTGAAAAAGTTACACAGTTTTTTAAAATTCTTGATTCTGTTTCGCAGCAAAGAGGCTGCTGTAAGACAGATGGCGGATATGAGATAACTATTTATTCTTCCTGTTTTAGTTTTGAAAGCAAAACATACTACTACAAAACTTACGGAAATTCAAGAATAAAAGCCGTGAGAATGTCCGATGAAAATGAACTTACAGCATTTGCGGTTCCGGAGGAAAATCAAGACATTTTATACCAAAACTGATTTAATTGTGACAAATTTACGAAATTTTGACAGTTATTTTGCAATAAGATTACAATTTTGTGAAATCCGTTGACTTTAGATAAAGTTAAATAGTATAATGTAACTGTAAAAATGAGGAAAATAACAATAAAGTTAAAAGATAGAGGAGGAATTGAAATGAAGAAACTGAGGATGCTTTTAATTATGGTTCTTGTGGTTTCGATGGTTTTGCCTACGGCGGCATTTGCCAAGTTCTCGGATGTAGAAGACGGCACGCCGGTGGCTGAGGCAACAGAGGTTTTGTCAGCACTGGGGATTTTAAAGGGCGAACCGAACGGAACTTTCAGACCGAATGATACAATTACGAGGGCGGAAGTTGTTGCCGTTGCAAACAGAATTCAGGGTTTGTCGGACGCAGCAGCAGGTGCCGCAGGACAGAAAATTTATACCGATGTTCCTTCAAATGAGTGGTATGCAGGCGATGTAAACCTTGCAACACAAATGGGAATTATTTCGGGTGACGGAGACGGAACATTCCGTCCGGAAGACCCTGTTACATATGAAGAAGCAATAAAAATCATTGTTCTTTCAATGGGATATCAGGATAAGTATGTTCTTTCAAAAGGCGGCTGGCCTACAGGATATCTTGTAATCGCATCTGAATCGGGCGTGTCAAAAGGAATTAAACTTTCAGCCGGAAACGAGGCTTCGAGAGGAATAGTTGCAAGACTTTTGTATAATGCTTTAGACGCTCCTATGATGGTTTCGGACGGTTTTAACAGCGACGGAACATATCAGTACAAAATCAAAAACGACAAGCAGTTGGGTTATGACAAACTGAATGTGCTTAAAGTTGACCTTTCTGTTGTTGCAAATAATGTAAACGGTTCTTTGGGTGCCGATAAAGTTAAAGTTAATGTAACAGGCGGTTACGGGATTTATGATGAAGACTTTTTCTATGCAGAGAGTTCTTCTGCCGGAAGAAGCAATATCATAATTAATACAAACGGCACAGGTATAGGAAAATATCTGGGTTATACAGTTACGGCTTTTGTTACAGAAGAAGATTACGGCGAATGGAAAGTTTTATCGTTTGTTGCGTCAACCAAAAACAATACCGATAAGATTTCAGACCTTAACGATGTAGTTTCAACAACTGCAAGAAAATATCCGTCAAAATATGATACAATCAGTGTTTATGATGACGATCACGATACAACAAATGTTGAATATGTTTTAAACACAACATCTTCGGGAACTCTTGATATTTCATATTATGTAAACGGTGCAAAACAGACCTTTACAGGTGTAGATTCTCTTATCGGCGACGGTAAGGCAGAACTTTTGGATAACAACGGCGACGGTTTGTATGATGTTATCTTTGTAACAAGATACCGTACCGCAGTAGTTGACAGTATTTACGGCTCAAATAAGAAAATCAGCCTTAAAGACGGTGCAGGATACATCGATTTGACCGACTTTTTGAGCAAAACAAAGAAAAACAAAACTCTTAAGATGACAATGAACGGCAACGACATTCTCCCCGAAGACCTTAAAGAATTTGATGTTCTTACAATAATGGGAGATGCGACAAATATCAACGACAGTAAAAATCTTGAAATTATTGCAACAAGAGAAGTTATCGAAGGCACACTCGATGAGTATGATGATGACACCTATGTTATAAACGGAAAAGCATATGAAGCAAACGGAATGTTCTCGGGTGCCAGAGCAGGTGATGAAGGTAAGTTCTATCTTGACGCCTTCGGAAAAATCGCTTATTCCGAAAAAACTTCAGCAACCAAGTCAAACTATGCTTTTGTTGTAAATTCTGCAGTAGAATCGTCTGTCGGAGAACTTTACTATGTACTTCAGCTTTTCACAAAAGACGGTTCAATCAGAAATTACGACCTTGCAGACAAAGTAAATCTTAATGATTCAGGCAGAGTTGCAGCGTCTGTTGCATATAATGCGGTTGCATCGCAGACATTGGGTGTTGCAAAAACTTCTGCACAGAACAATTATGCTGACAGAATTATAACTTATAAAGTTAATTCGAGCGGAAAAATTACCGCACTTAAAGTTTTGTCACCGACTTTAAACTGTATTTCATCACCTGACCATTGGTCGGATAAAGTTGGTTTCTCAAGAGGTTCTATTACGGATAAGACTGTTATTTTCAGCCTTCCTGTAACTTCTAATGCAACTAAAGACGACTTTAAGATTATAAGCAAATCATCACTTTCGGATGACACATATTATCAGGTTGCTTACTATGATTACGATTCTTACGATGACGCAGGTCTTGCAATTATAACAAATAATGAAACAACAATCGGAGGTTCTTCAAACCTTGCAGTCTTTGTCAGAGCAGCGTCTGTTGCCGATGATAACTATAAAGTAACATTTGTTCAGAACGGTAAAGAAAAAACTGTCCTCACAAGTGATGATATGGATTCCGATATAGATTTTTCATTAATGGCAAAAGGCGATATGTTCAATTATTCGCTTGCATCTGACGGAACATTCTCAAAAGTAAGAGGATTAAATTACAGAAATTATATTTCAACAGGTTTTGTATCGATTTCGGATAACAATACAACGGCTTATGATTTCGGTTATGTAAAATCCAAGAGAGACAATATTATAACACTCGGAAAACTCTATGACAGACATAATATAAGACCCGTTGCCGAAAGTGCAAATCTTTGGACTAACGACAGTGTAAAGAGATCGCTTTCACAGAACGCTTCTTATACAATGATTGACTATACGGTTTCAAATACTTCTTCAAAGAGAGTTACAACTTCGTCAATCTATGAAATAACACAGGTTGAATTCCAGAGCGAAAACGGTTCGTATTCACCGCTTGAAGAAGAAAGAGATATTGCACTCTTTATTAAATACTATAAAGATGATATTATAGATGTTATCCTTATAAAAGGTGCTTATGAATATCAAAACGCATATCTTGACAACGCACCTATCCGCGGTGCATACTGCAATCACACTTATCAGGTAACAACACCTGAAGTTCCCGCAACATGCGGAAGTGACGGTACAACTGCGATAGAAACTTGCACAGGTTGCAATAAGACCCGCGGAGGAGATGTAATTCCTGCAACAGGAGCACATAACTATCAGGTAACAACACCTGAAGTTCCTGCAACATGTGGAAGTGACGGTGCAACTGCGATAGAAACTTGCACAGGTTGCAATCAGACTCGCGGAGGAGATGTAATTCCTGCTCTTTCCCACGATTTTGAAAAGCACGACCCGACAGCCGCTACTTGTCTGACAGAAGGAAATATTGAATATTTCTCATGCAAACTCTGCCGTAATTATTTTGTTAAGTCAGGCGATGAATATATTAAAAAACTACTTTCGGATTTAGTAATTCCAAAACTTGCACATACGGATGAAAATTCAGACGGTTTTTGTGATATTTGCGGAAATGCAATAGGATTAATAGGTTAACTTAATAATTAAAATGAGGGGCTGATTTTTCAGCCTCTTATATTTTTCCCGGAAGAATTAAACTTGAAACAGTTAAACAATTCCTGCATTTGCTGTTTTGTTTAAATAGGTTATTTTTCTTAATATTATTTTAAAAAGTGATTAACCCGGAACTGAAAAAGGTTTGAAACTTGAGTATTTTATCCGTTTCTTAATTCAAAATCTGTTTTTGGAAAAATAAATCGGCATACAAGACCTTGTTTTTACAACCCGTGATTAATTTTCGAAACCTGTCTGTCGATAGATTTATCGACAGACTAAAGCCCCCCCAAAGCCTTTGGCTTTGGGGGGGCTTATTGTGTTATTATTTGATATTACTTGCTGCTTTCAAGAAATCTATGCAGAATTGCTGCAATCTCGGCTCTTGTTGCATTGTCTTCAGGATTTAGTGTACTGTCGGTTCTTCCTTTTATAAGTCCGGAGCCGACTGCCCACTGAAGTGACGGAATTGCGTATTCCGAAACCTTATCAAAATCACTGTAAGACAAAATGTTTGTGCTTTCGCCGACCGAAACATCCATTCCTTTGAATTTTGCATAACGGTGCATAATTGCTGCTATTTGTTCGCGTGTAATATTTGCATCCGGTGCAAATGATGTTTCTGAAAGTCCTTTCACAATTCCGTTTTGCTGAGCCCACGAAACCGCATTTTCATAATATGCGTTTTTATTAACATCGGTAAATGAATTTGATGTATTTACCGCAGGTTCGCCCTCGTTTCTGTAAAGCACTGTAACAAGCATTGCACGGGTTAAGTTTTTATTAGGTGCAAATGCTTTTTCGCTTGTTCCTTTCATAAGTCCGTTTGACAAAACATAGTCCGTATCAAGATGATACCAAAGGTTTGTGTCCAAATCGCTGAACTTTTCGGACGGACAATTATGAGGTTTTGTATCATCCGGATTTTCGTTGTTTTCAGTCCATTTTGCATAAATTGTGATATTTTTTGTTACTTTTGAATTAAAATCAAATTCTTCTGCAAAATCTTTGTCTGTATACCAACCGTCAAATTTATAACCGTCTTTTGCGGGGTCTGCAGGTTTGTTTACCGTACCGTTTTGAGTAACGGTCTGATTTGAAATGCTGCTTTCTCCGTCGGTATCAAATTTAACTGTATATGACGGTGCGGAAACCACTCCGCCGGTTCCGCTCGGTCTTGAGCGTACATTGTCATATGCTACAGAGTAGGTCGAGAATTTTGAAGAATAGATATAAACACAGTTGTTATTTACATCTGCAAAGCATTTTCCGTCCTCATACGGTTTTACGGTATCTCTCTGTGTAAGTGCTGCGAGTTCTTCCGCATTACCGCCGTGATATCTGTAAACTTTAATGTTTGTTTTTCCTGCTAAATCATAAGGAAGTTTGATTTCAATAACGCTTGACGCATCGGTGATGCTGCCGCCTGTTGTTTTTTCAAGCGAAACGTTATAGAAACTAAAGTTTGAAGGTGCTCCCAAAACTCCTTTTATTGCGGTCTGTTCCGCATTGCTTTCAGCCGCTTCCTGAACCTGAACAATAAGTTTTATGTCAGTTTTTTCAGCCTTTGCAACATCGTTTAAACCGTTTGCTTCAACACCGTTTAAGTTGCCTTCGTCGGCAGATATAATGCCCTGTACCCATTTTGCATAAAGTGTTTTGTTATCTGTTAATGTGTTTGAAAAATCCCAAAGATTTGAAAGGGCTTCATCTTCGTACCAACCGACAAATTCAAAACCGTCTTTATGCGATTCTTCAGGTGCAGTAACCGAGCCGTTGTATTCACAGGTCTTTACCGAAACATCCGTTCCGCCGTTTGAATTAAAGGTTACCTCAATCATTCTGCCGCTTGCAATTTCAACAGTTTTGTCATCGCTTGCAAAATAATTGTCGCTTTCTTTATACCTTACTTTATATGTGCCTGCTGCAAGATTTGTAATTTCAGTTCCGCTTATAGTTGTGTAATCATCTGCATCATACAACTTGTATTCCATTGTACTGTCAACGCCTGTGATTTTGCCGTCAGCCTTGCCTTTAATTGTTTCTGCCAAAGCGTTTGGCGATTCGGGTGCAAGTTTGGCTGCTTTTGTAACTGTAACCGATACTGTGCGTTCTACACGGTTATAAGCCGCATTCCAACCGCTTATAACAGACCAATCGTAGTTTGTTGTATCACTCGGCACATAATAAGCGGTGAAGCCGTTGTTTTGAACTGTAGGAATTATATTTTCATCAGCCCATACCCAACCCTGCGAGAGTTCTATGTCGCTTAGTTTTGCACCGTAAGTAACAGTGTTTTGCACGGTCGGATCTTCAAGAGAAGGAACATTTGTTCCTATATAAAAGTCCAATGTTATTTCAGAAACATTTTCTTCTTTTCCGTTCCACTTGTAATTTTTGCTGTCTGTTAAAGTAAGTTTAACATCATATCTTCCCTTGTTTGTACCGCCGTTGTTTTCTGAAACCGTATATTCTTCAGTATCGCTTATATCTGCAATCTGAACATTTCCGTTGTAATTTTTTGCCGAAACGGTCGGAATATCAACAGTCTTTTTTGCCATACCTGTTGACAGTTCGTCGGTTGTGCCTGTAAAGTTTCCGTTTGCGGTAAACTTTGTTTTGTCATAAACATTAGTTACACTGCTCCAACTTCCCGTTACTGTAAGTCCGCCGGCTTTTACCTCGGCACTCGGAATCTGGGCGTTTTTGTTATAAGTCATAGGTGCAAAAGAACCTATTGACGCACCTGAAATATTTTTAGGATTAATCTTAAGTCCGCCGGTTATAGTTTTGTCGACTAAAGCCTTGTAATCTTCGTCTTCATCTCTGTTGACAATTACATCGTATTCGCCTGCGTCAACAGGGGAAGTAACATAGGCACCGTCTTTTTTATATCTAACGCTGAATCCGCCCGAAACATTTCCGCTGACTGTGAAAGTTTTTCCGTTTCCGTCATATTCAAACTCCTGTACTGTTTCTGATACTGAAACAGTGAGTTTTTCGGTACTTTTCCAAATTGCTTTTATTACCGTGTTCTTTGATATGTTGATTTTGTCGCCTTCATTGTAGTCTACGCCGTCTACGCTCCATGCCTTAAATATTTTGCCTTCGGGTGCTGTAAATGTGCATTGCGGAAGTTGATATTCGCCTTTCTCACGCAAAACTTCCGCCATTGTTCCGCTTCCGCCGTTTGCGTCAAAAGAAACGGTATAAACTGCTGTGTAGACTAAATTGTCTCCGACTCTTTTTAGCATATATCCGCTGTTTTGGGTTGTTGAGAGCGTAAATTTGTCTGCTGTTTCATCAGTCACATTTTTTACAACTATATCGCCTTCGGACAAACCGGAGCAGAAAATGCTTATATTTTCTCCGGTGTAACCGGCTGCGTCGATAATTCCTGCAGTGTATGTCTTGATGTCATCGTATTCTGATTCAATTTCAATTTCGGTATTGCCATTTAAGTTGATATGAGTGTTTCCCTCACCTACCAAGCCGTTTGTGCCTTTTGCACTGATTTTTCCGCCGTAAAGATTAAGCGAAAGCGAATCTGATCCGAATGCCGGATATGAATCGCAGCCGACTGTACCGCCGTAGAGATTAAAAGCAACTCCCGAGAGATCTTCCTTATCTCTTACCGTGTTGGCTCCCGAAGTGGTCAGCGTGCCGCCGTACATATTAACAACTGTATTGTCATATTGATATGCTATTATGAATCCGCCATTTCTTGTTATTTTGCCGCCGCCTGCACAGTCGCATATGTTTAAAACTGCATTTTCTTTCGGAACAATATATGCAGTCAAGGTATGTCCGTTCAGACAAAGATTTACTGTGCCGGAAATATAAAGCGTACTGTCATCGTTCGTCGTAAGATCGTCGCTTAAATAAAAATCTCCGGTAATTGTTTTTCCTCCTGTTATTCCGGATACAAGATTTAAATTGTTTTCAGCAGTATGCGACAGTTTATCTTGATGGTCTTTGCAGTTTTTATCACCGCATATGGGGTGTGTAACCGGTGCTTCAATAACAACTTTTCTTGCATAATTTCCGTTTTTGTCAACTACGGTTCTGCATCTGCCGAGTTGGTTAAGATTGCACTCTGCTATACTTCCCGATTCGGGAGTTGTAATCGTAAGTCCGTTATTTAATGTTATTGGAGGTGCTCCTGCCCCTTCCATAGACATAAAATCTTCTTCTGTAAAAAATGCCGCATATTTACTGTTTCCTCTTTCGGAACCTACAGATTCTATTTTAACTACCGTGTCGGCACCGGAAATAGTGATAGGTCTTCCCTCACGAAGATAAATTCCGTATCGGTCGCACTTTATATCTACAGTGCTGTTATCAATAACGACTCCGTCTTTGCTTTCGGAAAGGATACCGTCACATATATCTGTACCCGTTCCTGCTTTTATGGTAATATCGCTGTTTTTGATTGATGTAACGCCGTCTTTGTCGTATGTTGATACCCAGATTCCGCGGTCTTGTTTAGATACAATATTCATCTTGGCATTCTCAGCCTTAAACCATTCATAGCAGTAAACGGGTTCACTGCTATGGCCGCCGTCTGTATCGGTGTTAAGGTCATATTCTCCGCTATTAATACTTACTCCGCAGTATTGAGTGCGAATAGTATTTGCATCAGCGTTGATACTGAGTTTTGCATTTTCGCTGCCCTCAATCATAAGGTCGCTGCAATTGTCGTCAACATAAATCCCGTAAGTATAGTCACCGCTGTCAATTTTTTGCACAGAAATGTCATTTATTCCGTTGAATTTTATTTTTAAAGGCGATGAACTTGCGGGATTAAAATAAATTCCGTAAATTTTATTGTAGTTTGCACTGCTTCCGTATGTAAAGTCTGCATAGCCTTGTTCCATTGTAACGCCGTTTATTGTAAGTGTCGGAACACCGTTTGTTACTGCAAACGATGCTGTTCCGGTAACACCCTGTGTACTTTCGGTTATGATGTTTTTGGCATTTGACTGTGTAACCAAAACTCCGCCGACATACAGTACATTTTCCGGTACATTAAGCCAGTCTGCCGTTTTGGTTACTAAGTATGTTTCATCAAAGTCGTTTGACTCTGACGCAGTAATTACAATATCTTTTCCCGTGTCTTCTCCGTCAACATAAACATCATATGTTCCCGGTTTTAAATTGCCCTGATAGCAATGGGATGTTCCGTTATAAACAAGCCGTGCAATTTCAACTCCGTTTTGGTAAAGCGATACGGTTAAATCCGCATCGTTTGATTGTATACGTGCAGGGTAATATGCTTCGGATTCAGATGTTGTCAGAAACAGTTTGTTTGTTGTTTCTTCAAATCCGAGATATTTTCCGGGGTTGCCCGAGGAAATCAGAGCCATATCGGAATGAGTAAGAGTATAGCCTTCCGAACTTTCCGCCAATATTTTTCTTTCTGCCAGATTCATACTTGAAATAGTGATTGGATATTTAAGTGCCGACTTAACAAACAAAACCTTATCGCCTGTTGTATTGTCAAGATATACATCCTCAATTTCTGCATCGCCGCCTATGGTAAGAATGCTGTTAGATGAATCATTTGAACTGTTAAAGATATTGTTGCCCATAACGGTGCCGTTGCTGTCTTTATATGTAGATGTGTTGCCGGCAATTTTTCCGCCGTCTATAGTCATCTTACCGTTTGAACCGTTGTAAATACCGCCGCCGGCACCTGCCGATTGGTTATCTGTAATTGTTCCGCCTTTTATTACTGTCGTTCCCATATTGTAAATGCCGGGGCCGCCTTGCTTTGTGCCTCCGGTAGTCTTGTTTTTTGTAATAAGTACGTCATTTACAGTAAGAGTTGAGTTTTCAAAGACATCGATTGCAGCACCGTGATCTGTTTGACTGAAATTTTGAATTATTCCGCCTTTTAATTCTGCACTGCCGCTTACGATTCTGATGCCCCTGTTTGCATAATTTGAAGAATTTCCGTCAAGGGTGATTCCGTCAAAAATCAACTTGCCGCCCTCTACACGAAAAACACCGCTGGATGCGACACCGCTTGTATCTTTGTCAAATTGAGTAACAATCGTGCCGCCGCCGTTTACGGTGAGTGTACCGCTTGATATTATTATCTGATTGGCTGCGTTAACCGTAACTCCTTTCGGTATAATCCATTCAGTGTCGGCGGTAATTTCGGTTTTGCCGATTGTTTCGCCGTCAGTAAAGGTTTTTTGGGTTTGTGCAAATACAGCTGTCGGCAAAAGCGACAACACTATAAGCAGACTCAAAAACCATGCCAAACTTTGTTTTGCTTTCATTGTTTTACCCCCTGTTATTTAAATTATTTTTTGGTTTGACTTTTTATTTGTTTTCCTATATAATTATAACATATTCATAGGTGGACAAGTCAATGTCTGGAGGTAATTTATGCAAAAAAATTTTTTCACTGTATCGCAGACCGCAAAATGCTGCAAAATTTCACGGGCAACACTGTTAAGGCTCGAAGAAAAGGGGCTTATTCACCCTATTTTTATTGAGGAAAAGAACGGTTACCGGCATTACGACAATCACAATGTTGCAAGGATATTACAGATAAAGCATTTGCTTGATATAGGACTTTCTTATGATGAAATCCGTGAGTATTTTGAAACAAACGGGACATCAATGAAACTGCTTTCATCGCTTGAGCGGAGAATGAATGAAACAAAGCGGATGTATGAGGAGATGAATGTAAGAATTGCACATAAAGAATCCCTCACATTTGAAACAGTTACTCTGCCCGAGTATGTTTGCTATGCGAGGGAGTATAAAGATACTTCTTCTAAAAATAAATATGACGCAATGTATTCTTTGTTTCACGAAGTTGTGGAAAAGGGACTTTGTCCTCTTCCTTCAGGACCGCTGTTTAATGTTGATAAGAACTCGGGTCTGTTTGGTGAAGAAGAGGATGCTTTTATAGCCTGCATACCTCTTGAACCGGATTTTGCACCAAGCAATTCATTGGTTTTTAAAAGTTGCCGTGCCTTTTCCTGTCTTTATCACGGTAATTACGATACCGTTATTAATGTTAAACATATTTTCGCCCAAAAAGTTCGGGAACTTAAACTCTGTCCCACAGGTTATCCGAGGGTTTTAGGAATAGTTGCACCGTACACCGCAAGGGAATTTAAGCCGGAAAATTATGTTTCACGCATCGTAATTCCCATAAAAGAGGATTAATCAGACATCGTAGAAGCCGATTATAACTATTCCTATTGCGGCAATAAGGATTGAAATATAATGCTTAAGAGAGAGTTTTTCTTTTAAGAAAATTCTGCCCCATATAACAGACGCAACGCAGTAAGCCGATATAATCGGAGCCGAAAGCATAATATGAGATGAGTCTGCAATTGCAAATATATAAGCAAACTGACCTATTGTTTCAAATACCGCACCCACAAATTTCGGAACTTCTTTTTTTACTTTGTAACTGTTTTGGTCCTTAATAAGAACATAAACAAGACATAAAATTCCGACAATGAAAAAAGTGAGTTCATATGCCGCGTTTGCCGAAGCCTCGTCAAGTTTTTCAAGAACAAGCGAGTCTGCAAAAGTTCCGAGTGCGTCCAAAACGCAGTAAAGAATAGGAATTAAAATCGCAACAAATGATTTTGAATATATGAAGTTTCCTTTCAACTGTCTTTTCTTTCTCAGTTCTTCGTCTTCGGTTGCCTCTGTAATTCCAAGCAAAACAATGCCGACGCAAACCAAAAATACCGCAAATAACTGAATGTTGTTTACGCTTCCTCTGCCTGCGGTTATAAGAGTCAGGACTGCAACCAACGCACCCGAGGAATTGCATATGGGAGAAGAAATTGAAAGTTCAATATATCTTAACCCGAGATAGCCGAGTGCCATTGAAGAAATATAAAGAAAAGATACCGGAAGATATGTAAGTATAACATCCGGGGTTAACGAAACACCCCCTATAAATACTTCGTACGCACAGTGAATACCCATAACGATGCCGACAGCAGTTACCATTTTAAGATGGCTTAAACGGTCGTCTTTTTCGCGGCAGCCTATTTTTGAAAACAGGTCAGACCCGCTCCAGAAAAGCAACGCTGTAATTGAAAGCCAAAACCACATAATTTTCTCCTTTCGCCGAATACGGCAGCAAAAAATAAAATACCATATTATTTTACCAAAAATTCCAATTTTGTCAAGGGGTTGAGCATATTTGACAAAACACTGCGTTTAAGTTAAACTCTAATTAAAAAGGGAGGATAAGATGAAGATAAAATTTTTGATTTTAACATTAATTTTGCTTTTGATGCCTATGTATTCATATGCACAGGAAAACGGCTATGTGGCAGTTTTTAAAACGGACGGTGAAATCTCCCTTATGAGCGGGGGTAACACTTTGCCCGAATATGCACTTTTAAGTGAAGAAGAACT
>CAKSDT010000024.1 GCA_934446135.1 uncultured Clostridia bacterium | reverse complement strand
CTCACGATAAAAAAGAACGTGCCGAAACACGTCCTTAAGCTGATAATTTCTTTCTACCTTTTGCTCTGCGATTTGAAAGAATTTTTCTGCCATTTCTGGTGCTCATTCTTTTTCTGAAGCCGTGCTCTTTCGCTCTGTGTCTCTTTTTAGGCTGATATGTTCTAAGCATTCAAAACACCTCCTGTACTGCTTACCTAAACTGCAATACAAAGATAATATCATAAATTTATTCAAAAGTCAATGCTTTTTTGGCTTTTTTTATAATTTAAAACAACTATCGCTCCGATTACAAGCAAAACTCCCAATAATATTGTAAGAGTCATACCCTCTTTAAAAACAAATACGCTTATAAGTGTTGCAACCACCGGTTCCACCGAAACTATAACCGCCGCTTTTCCCGCTTCTGTTTTTGAAAGACCTTTCGTATAGCAAAGATACGGTAAAAGTGTTGTAACTATAACGGTTAATATCAGAAAAAGCACAAGTTTTATTCCTCCGGCACTTACTCTGTTTACAAGTTCTGTCGGCTTACAAAACGGAACAGTACCCAAAAAAGCAATTAAAAACGCATAAAAAAGACTTGTAACCGAACTGTATTTTTGGAGAGCAAATCTCCCGAAAATGCTGTAAAGTGCGTAAAGAACGCCGGATGCAATTCCGAATGCAACACCTTTGGCACTAAGTGCCCCCACAGGTCCGGCAACCAAAACACATCCCGAAACAGCAAGAAAAAGTGCAAAAACTTTCTGCTTTGTAAAATATTCTTTAAAAAATATTCTTGCAAAAATCATAACATACATAGGCGAGGTATACAAAAGTATCGCCGCCGCTGAAGCACTTATTTCAAGAATTGCATTGAAATAGCAAAAATTAAAGCAAAGTATGCTTACTAATCCCATTCCCAAAAATATCCATAAATCCGAAATATGTATCTTAAAAGCATCTTTGTCGGTGAAAAGTAAAAATATTCCTGTAATTAAAGCCGTTCCAAAAGTTCTTATTGCGACCATCTGCATTGAAGAAAACCCGTATTCCGAAAGTTTTCTGACAAACAGTGACATTGTGCCCCATAAAATTCCCGCCGCAAGTATAAGAAGATAATTCTTTTTCATTACTTTAAAAGTTCCGCCTTATCAGTTTTTTCCCATTTAACATCAAGGTCTTCTCTTCCAAAGTGACCGTAAGCGGCAAGTTGTTTATAAATAGGTCTTCTAAGGTCAAGTTCTTTTATAATTGCTGCCGGACGCATATCAAAATGTTTCTTTACTCTTTCGATGATTTTTTCTTCCGGTATTGTTCCCGTTCCGAAGGTATCAACCATTACGGAAACCGGATTTGCTACACCTATTGCATATGCAAGTTGAACCTCGCATTTTTTTGCAAGTCCTGCCGCAACAATATTTTTTGCAATATATCTTGCGTAGTAAGCGGCACTTCTGTCAACCTTTGTCGGGTCTTTTCCGGAAAATGCCCCGCCGCCGTGTCTTGAATATCCGCCGTATGTGTCTACAATAATTTTTCTTCCCGTTAAGCCGGTATCTCCCTGAGGGCCGCCTATTACAAACCTTCCCGTAGGATTGACGAGTATTTTGGTTTCACTGTCCATAAGGTCTGACGGAATGATTTTATCAATAACTTCTCTCTTCAAATCCGTCTTAATCGTTTGAAGTTCAACCGTTTCTGAATGTTGGGCTGAAATTACAACCGTATCAATTCTAACAGGCTTGTCCCCATCATATTCAACTGTTACCTGTGTTTTTCCGTCCGGTCTTAAATAAGTCAAAAGTCCTGATTTCCTGACTTCCGTAAGTTTTTTGGCAAGTTTATGTGCCAAAACAATCGGAAGCGGCATAAGTTCTTTGGTTTCGTCGCATGCAAAACCGAACATCATTCCCTGGTCGCCAGCACCGATTGAAGAAAAATCTTCAGAATCGCCGTCTTTTGCCTCTTTTGCCTTATCAACACCGAGAGCAATATCCGCAGACTGTTCATGAATTGATGTAAGGACACCGCATGTGTTTGCATCAAACCCAAACTTTGCTCTGTTATATCCGATTTCGTTTACTGTTTTTCTGACAATACTCTGAACATCAACATAGCAGGAAGTTGAGATTTCACCCATTACCACTATTGTTCCGGTTGTTGCAAATGTTTCGCAGGCAACACGGGCATTTGGGTCTTCTTTATAAATCTCATCTAAGATGGAATCTGAAATGAGGTCGCACATTTTATCGGGATGACCTTCTGTTACAGACTCTGATGTAAAGAGTTTTTTAGTTACAATATTTGCCATATTATCCTCCTTCTGCCGAGATAAAACCGGCTGTAAAATATCCCTCTTGTTGAAGAATCCAAATTTATTCACTTAAAACATATTATAAAGAGTTATTCCGAGTTTGCTCACAACTGCAACAATTATACCGGCGGTTACAACCCCGAGAGCAATTGCCGGAAATGCTTTTTTAACCCTCATATCCATAAATGCTGCAATCATAGCACCCGTCCAGGCACCTGTTCCGGGAAGCGGAATTGCAACAAAAATCCAAAGAGCCAAAAGTGAATACTTATTTATTTTATCCGCCTTTTTCTCTGTTCTCTTTTCTATTTTAGAAATGATATTTTTTAAAAAAGTATGTCTTTTAATCCAACCGAAAATCGGCTTCATATAAGCAATGATAAAGGGAATCGGAACCAAATTTCCCGCAATTGCAATAGCATATGCCTTGAATGTAGGTATGCCGTATCCCATTGCGATGGGAATTGCCCCCCTCAATTCAACAACAGGAACCATTGACACCAAAAACACAAATAACTCTTTACTGATATAATAAAAGATTGCGTCCAAAAGTTCCCGCCCCCTAACATTCTCTACACTTCCTTAAATTTTATCATAATATGACAAATATTGCAAGTTATTTTTCAGTAAATTTAACTGTTATTACAGTCATATCGTCATTTACTCTTTTCAGTCTTTTATAAGCCTCCTCCATTATATAATCAGCATATTCTTTAAGACCTTTTTCCTGATTATTCAAAATTATTTCCGATATTTCCGATACATTTTCAAAACAGTCATAAACGCCGTCCGACATCATAACCAAAATATCTCCGCCCTTAAATTTAAAAACAACACTGCTCATCTTTATATCGGGAATTATTCCTGCCGGAAGTGATTCACCTCTCAGTTCGGTAACCTTGCCGCCTGACTTTAAAAATGACGGAACCGCCCCTGTTTTTATAAACTCACCGTCACCTGTAAAAAGGTCTGTGATTAAAATATCAAGTGTTGCAAAACTTTCATCGTACGACTTTAAAATAAGGACAGAATTTATAAGTTTTACAGCCTTTTCACGCTTTATCCCCGAATTAATGAGTGCATCAAGGAGGGTAACCGTTTCCATACTCTTATTTTTCGCTTTTTCTCCCGTACCCATTCCGTCGCTTAATGCAACTATTGATTTGCCTCCTCCGGGTTTTATAACAGCATAACTGTCACCGCTTTCCTTTTTGTTCTCTGCCCTTATTCTTGATACTGCGGTCAGAATCTCAAATCTTTCTTCCTCTTCAAACTCAAAAAAGCAGTTATCATCCTTAAGATATGAGTCCGATGCTTTCATATTAACTCCCAAGGTTTTTCCGAGTGCCGCCTCAAGCATAAATTCGTTTGTTTTTCTTTTGACAGAGTTTCTCACACCCGCCTTTACTTTATATTTAAAATTAATGTCCCTCGAAATCGCAATATAGGTTACAGGAACCCCAAGTTTTGTTAAAAGCGTAACCGTGTCTTTTTCCTTATCAGGTTCAAATCCTCCGAAATCCGAAAATTCTTCGGCAAAACCTTTAAGTCCGTCCGAAATATCTTCAAGCTGGCTTTTTATAATGTTTCTGCTTTCCCTTATCTTATTTTCCCAAATATAATTCACCTTAAAAAGTTCGTAAACCTTGTTTGTTTCTATAACTATCCTTCCGGGACTTACGCAATGCTCCTTAAATCTTGACGGAAGATCATGATATTCCAAAATGCCCTTTTTCCGAACGGTTTTTATGAGTTTCTCAAAAACCTGGTATGTATTTTCCTTTTCACTGCCAAGACAGTAGCCCCTTTGCGTGCATTGGTCGCAAACCCTAAGTTTGATTTCATTTACAAGTTCAGGAGTGCTTACTTCAAATGTCTGTTGTTTCGGAGGCTTTAAAGATGCAGACATTGCCTTCAATGCCCCGGAAAATTTATTTATATTACAAAGTGCAGTTTCTTTAACACAGTCAAATTTTTTCATTTCCTCATCTCCTCTTAACGGGTTCAGCAATAGTATCCCCGATCTTAAATTTTTTAAATATTTCACCGGTGTCACGCAAAATAAGGCTGTACCGAATAAAATTTCGTATATATTTATAAGTGCCTTTTCCGAGCCGTTTACATAAAACGTTATTATTGCATTGGTAAGTATAAATGCGGAGGCTATCCCGCATTTTCCGTACTTTTTCGAAAGTGAAGAAAAAAATCCGCTTAAGGCATATGATCCTGTTGTATAAAGTATATCCGTATCGGAAATCCCGCACAAAAATCCCAAAAGCGTTCCTATTGACGCAGTAATCGGACTGTCAAACAAAATTGCAGAACATAGAACTGCATAAACCGATATAATTCCTATGGGCTTAATTCCGTAAGAAAACTCTATTTTTGAAACCGAAGAAAGCGAAATATATAAAACAAGTATTATAGAAACAAGTTCCTTTTTGGTAACACTCCTTTTTAGTTTGTCCGATAAAAAGAAATTAACAAACAGGGAGTAATATTCACTGCATACAAAAAATATAATAATTTCAAGAAGAATTATAAGCATTCCGTAATACAAAAAGCCTTGGAAAAACATTCTTATACTTTCGGTAATAAAAACAATAAATGCTGCTGAAATTTTAAAAACTTTACGGCTTTTCGGTTTTAATGCTTTTACCGCAGTAAGCATAATAAGTGCAGCACCGTAAGAAACAGCAATACTTATATTCCCCTGAAGGAAATAGCCGATAGCCGGGAAAATAAATGTCCAGTATGCAAATTCATTGTCAAAATATGCGTAAAGCATAATAAACCCGAATACACTTATTCCGTAGGTTATATTTGCCATTCCGCTTAAAAGTCCCGCAAAAGTTAAAATTGCGGAACTTATTGTGATTTTTTTATTTAAGACCTTTCCGTAAGAGTCTATCACATTAATCGCTCCTTTAGATATTCCGCCTATAATATACGATTAAATTATACTCCCCGAAAACAACGAATTTTGTTGAAGTAACTGTAAAACAAAATCTTTTCACATACTTTATTTTTCATTTACCGATAAAAAAGGGCAAAAAAAATATAACCTGCTCATTATTCGATATAATTTGCAGATTATATTATATTTTACCCAAAAAACCTCTTACTTATTTTCTCAGCGGACGGCAAATCAATTTTACAAATCATTGCCCAAAGTCTGAGTGTTATCATAACGGCCGAAGTAACACAAACGCTTAAACCGCCGTTTATGCCTTCTTTAAGCATTATGTAATAAATTATACTTCCCAGAATCGCAACAACGGCATAAAGTTTTTTTCTGAACACAACAGGGATTTTTGCAGTGCATATATCTCTTAAAACTCCGCCTCCCACTGCCGTTATTGTCCCGGTGAAAACTGCAAGAAAACCAAACCCCAAAGTACCGTACATATTAACAACCGTATTTACACCCGTAATTGCAAAAGCCGTAAGTCCCAGAGTATCAAATATATCAACCAAAAATTTTGACTTTCCGCCACCTAATATTTTTCTGCCTTTCGGGAAACACACAATCACAAAAAATATAATTGCTGTAAGTGTTGCGGTTATTGAATAAACGGGATTTATAAACATATCCGGCGGAATTTTTCCGATTATTATATCCCTCATAAGTCCGCCGCCGACTGCGGTTAACACGCCTAAAACAACCGTTCCCAAAAAATCCATTCCGTTTTTTTCAGCTGTTACCGTTCCCGAAAGCGAAAAGGCTGCAACGCCCAAAAGTTCGATTATAAATATAAAAATATCCATTTAAACCTTTTCCTTTTCCTTTTGAATATTTTCGGATTCACTCATAATTTTTTTCAATTTTTCCCGTCTTGCTTTTTTCTTCAGGTTATGGCGTCTCACTCCGTAAAAGGCAAGACAGAGAACAAGAATAACTATTGCAAGAAGTGAAAACAAAAGTATTCTTATTATTATAATATAAACCGGAAATTGTTTTGTGACACTTACGGGTGCAATTGCAAGAAGTGAACCTTTATCATTAAAAACCTTTATTCCTTCCTTCGAATATTCATATTTAAATCCGCTTTTTTTATCGTCCGCTTTTAAAAGGAAAGTAACATCTTCAGATGCTTTATAAAGATGGAGGTCCTCTTCCAAATCGGGAATTTTATCCTTTTTAAGTGTGAACTCAACAAATCCTGAAAATCCGTACTCAGCAAGTTTTTGTGCCTCGCTTTCAAGTTTTTCAAAACTCGCACATCCCGTGATTACGCATATTATTTTTCTTTTTCCGTTATCGGCATAAAAAGCGGCAGAATTTTTTGAATATGTGTTAAAATCATAGGTATAACCCGTAACATCATAATCCTGCCCTTCTTTTTTTTCAAACAGTTTAACCCGTCTTTCAAGATTTCTTTCGTCAAAAGTCAGATCAGTTGTTGGAAGTTTATAAGAACTGTTATTGTAAACTTTCCTGAATTTTTCATTTTTATATGCGTATTTTAAAATATTTGCAATGTCATAAACGGTAGAATATGATTTTTCCGGTGTTTTGCTGAAAATATAAGAAAGGTCTGTTGATAACGCACCGCTTTTTTTGATATTTTCGTTTAAAAGATTGTTAAATTCCTCTTTACTTACTCCGAGAGCCTCGCTCAGAGCATATTTTGCATCTTCGGCAGAAATAAGATTTATTGCATTTAAAAGTGCCTCTGCCGAAAATTTTTCGCCTTTTAATGCCCCTATCGAACTAAATACCGGATTAACCGAATTAAAAGCATTTTCAGAAACAGTTACAATATCGGCAGAATTGATATTACGGCTGTAAAGGTCTAAAAGTGCAATATCCGAAAGTGCTCCGGGATAAAACTCTGTTTCTGTATTGTTTCCATACAAAATCTGACCTGTTTCAGCATCAATAATAATCGAGGAAACAGTGCCTTTCCCTGCCTCTTCCGCACTCGCAAAATACGGGATAACAAGCACTAATATAAGTAAAATTGCCGCAATTTTTTTCATAGTTACACCTTAATAATAATCTTTTTTGGACATTTTTCGGCACAAAGACCGCAACCCCTACACTTATCGTAATCTATAACCGCAAGATTGTCAATAACATTTATTGCATCTAAAGGACAGTTTTTGCTGCATAGTCCGCAGCCGATACAACCGACAGAGCATTTATTCTTAACAAAAACGCCTTTTTCTTTTGAAGAACACTTCACATAAACTTTTGCCTTTTTCGGCAAAATGTCAATAACTTGCTTTGGACAGACATCTCTGCACATTCCGCAGCCTACGCATTTTTCTCTGTTAACTGCTGCAATACCGTCTTTTAACGAAATGGCACCGAATTTGCAGGCATTTAAGCAGTCGCCGTACCCTAAACAGGAATAAACGCACTCCTTATCTCCCCCACGCATTTTAAAAACATCGCTGCAGTTTTTCGTTCCGTCAAAGAAATAGCCGTAGTTTACATTTTTGTATTCACCGCAGCACTTTACAAAAGCGGCTTTAGGCTCAGTTGTCTTTTCCCGGACTCCCATAATTTTTGCTATTAAACTTACATTTTCCTGACTGTTTCCGGGACAGGCGTTAATTTCAGCCTCTCCTTTAACTATTGCTTCCGCACAGGCCGAACAGCCCGCATATCCGCATCCTCCGCAGTTCGCACCGGGAAGTCTTTCCAAAACTTTATCAATTCTGTCGTCTTTTTCAACACTAAAAACTTTTGATGCCGCCGCAAGCACAAGACCCATAACAAGACCTATAGTTCCAAAAGCGGCAACAGGTATTAAAATATACATTCAAAAACCACCTTTCAGGTCTAAAAATTAAGTCCCACAAATGCCATAGATATAAGTGCGGCAGAGATAAGAACAATAGGAAATCCCTTTAAAAATTCAGGAATAGGTGCAGTCTCCAATCTTTCCCTTACCCCTGAAAGAAGCACTATAGCAAGGGTAAATCCCAAGGCACCGCTGAAATTAAACACAACCGACTCTATCAATGTGTTATATTTATAAGTATCAACAACCAAAAGCACTGCACCCAAAACCGCACAGTTTGTCGTTATGAGCGGAAGATAAATTCCAAGTGCCGTATAAAGTGACGGCAGTATTTTCTGAAGTGCCATCTCAACAAACTGCACCAACGCCGCAATGATAAATATAAACACAATTGTTTTCATATACTGCATTTCAAAAGGAACAAGAATGTACTTGTAAACCAAAAATGTAACTGCTCCCGAAAGCGTCATAACAAATGTTACTGCCATACCCATTCCGACCGCCGTTGAAGTCTTTTTGGATACTCCGAGGAAAGGACAGGTTCCCATAAATCTTGAAAAAATAAAGTTGTTTGTGAGAATGCCCGATAAAACTATAGACAAAAGTGCCGTCAAACTCAAATCAGCCATTTTCTTTACCCCTTCCCTTTATAAGATTGATTGCACCCAGGACAAGACCCAGTGTTAAAAATCCCCCGGATGGAAGGATAAACATTAAAGCCGGTGTATAACCCCCGCTCATTATTCTTATTCCTGCCCATGTGCCGTTACCCAAAATCTCACGGACTGTCGAAATTAAAACCAATGCTAAAGTAAATCCCAGTCCCATTCCGAGACCGTCTAAAAATGACGCCCCCACTTTGTTTTTTGATGCAAAAGCCTCAGCCCTTGCAAGAATTATACAGTTTACAACTATAAGCGGTATGAATACACCGAGGGATTTTGAAAGCGAAGGAACATATGCTTCCAAAAGAAGTTGAACCACCGTAACAAACGCTGCAATGATTACTATGTATGCCGCAATTCTTACCTTCTGAGGAATTACTTTTCTTAAGAGTGAAATCACCACATTTGAACAGACTAAAACCGCTGTTGCGGAAAGTCCCATTCCTACTGCATTTATAACCGAAGTTGTGGTTGCAAGAGAAGGGCACATTCCCAAAAGTAAAACAAGTACGGGATTTTCTTTTAAAAGTCCCTTTGTAAATTCTTTCATTTTATACCCCTCCTTAATAGTTTTCGGCAAGTTTTAAAGCCTCGTTTACAGCATTTGTTACACCTTTTGATGTAACCGTTGCTCCCGAAATTGCCTTAATTTCATTTTCCGATGCCTGATTTTTATTTACTTTAATTTCGTACGATTTGTTTTTATATCCGTCTGTAAATTCTTTTTTCTCTGCATTTGCACCAAGTCCCGGTGTTTCACCGTGGCTTAATATTACAATCCCGGTTACTTTTTTATCATTTGATATCCCCGTCAATATTTGTATATCTCCGCCGTAACCCGTTCCGGTGTTTATAACGCAAAGTCCTGTCCTTTTTCCGCCATTTAAGGCTTCATAAACAGTTTTGCTGTCATCCTTATCAATTACATTAAACTCATCGGCAACAATAACTGCATTTAAAGATTCGTTTAGTGATTTTTGAGCGTTTTGTTCAATTACGGGGGCAGTCATTTTGTTTACAAAACTCATAATAAAAGCAACCGCCATGGCAATCACTGTAAGAGTAACAACCATTTTTACCGCTTCTTTGTTATTTTTCATTTTTTACGCCTCCGTATCTCCTGTTTTTGGTATATTTATCGATAAGAGGTGTGACAACATTCATAACAAGAATAGAATAACTTACCCCTTCGGGTAGTTTTCCGTATACCCTTATAATAAAAGTTAAAACGCCGAGTCCTATTGCATAGACAATGTGTCCCTTTCCTGTCATAGGACTTGTAACATAATCGGTTGCCATAAATATTGCACCCAACATAAGTCCGCCCGAAAGAATGTGATAAAGTCCGTCATTACCTGTCAGAGTACAAAGTAAAAATACAACCCCTATGTATATAACAGGAATTTTCCAGTCAATTACTTTTCTCACTAAAAGATAAACAAAGCCGATAAGAAGTGCTATCGCTGAAGTTTCCCCAAGACAACCCCCTGTTTTTCCCAAAAGTAAATCCATATAAGAAAAGGCATATTCGCCGCTTTCTTTCAAAAGTCCCAAAGGTGTTGCACCCGATACTGCGTCGCAATTAAGACTCAATGTAAAAGACGGATCTGTCCACTTAGTCATGATAACAGGACAACACGCAAGCAGGAAGACCCTTCCCGCAAGTGCCGGATTTACAAAATTATAACCCAAACCTCCGAAACACATTTTTACAATAATAATTGCAAATGCCGCACCGACAATTCCTACCCAATAAGGTGCCGAAACAGGAAGATTAAATGCAAGAAGCATTCCTGTTACAACTGCCGAAAAATCGGAAATTGTAATGGCTTTGTCAAAAATCTTCTCCCATAAAAATTCAAATAACACTGCACTTAAAACGCACACAAAAGTGTGCATAAGTGCCGGAAGCCCGAAAAAGTATACCGATGCCAAAAGTGCCGGCAAGAGTGCAATAACGACATCACGCATTAAAACGCTTGTTGACTTTTTTGTTCTTATATGGGGAGCGTATGAAACAATAAGTTTACTTTCCATAATATTCTCCATTCCGCCGCCCTGCATCGGCACAAATAGTAATAAAAATCTCTTATCGGCAGGGTAAGGAATGATAAGAGATTATTACGCCCATGTGCGTTTCCGAACAAAGTAAGGAAAATTTCGCACGGGCTTTTCAATCCCGCCGGAGGCTGGTGTGAAAGAAACTTTCACATTATCCTCCTATTTCTTACTGTTATTTTTAACCAAAAGTTTTCCTTGTTTTATGTGCTGAACAATAAACCGTCTTTGCGGACATATAAATGCACAGGAACCGCACTCCATACAATCATTTATGTTATTCTCCATAAGTATTTCCGTATCTTTTGCAAATGAAAATACTGTTAAGAAGTTTGGCATTAACCGCATTGGACAGACCTCAACACATTTTCCGCATTTTATACAAGCCCCTTCGTCCTTTCCGTATGTAGGAGGTTCTAAAAATGCCAGAACGCCCGATGTTCCTTTAATAACAGGTACCTTTTCGGTAACCTGACAAATTCCCATCATGGGTCCTCCCATAACTATTTTCTGAGGTACACCGTTAAATCCTCCGCAGTTATCGAAAAGTTCCGAAAACAAGGTTCCTACTCTCACGGAAAAATTTTTAGGTTCTTTGACTGCATTTCCCGAAACTGTCACATTCCTTTCTATCAAAGGCATATTTCTCACAACCGCATTTGATACTGCCGCACAGGTATCAACATTGCACACAACAATCCCAACCGCAGACGGGAGTCCGCCCGACGGAACCTGTCTTCCGGTCACAGCCTGAACAAGTTGTTTTTCACTTCCCTGGGGATATTTTGTTTTAAGTTTTCCTACTTCAATTTCCGGAAAATCTTTAGTGCAGTCCTCCATTATCTCTATTGCGTCAACCTTGTTATTTTCTATTGCAATAATTATCCTCTTTGCATTAACAGCCTTTTTAACCATCAATGCACCTATTATGCTCGCATAAGGTCTTTCAAGCATTGCCCTGTGATCTGAAGTTAAGTAAGGCTCACATTCCGCACCGTTTACTACAATGGTATCTATTACAACACCGTCCGGAGGTGAAAGTTTAACATGAAGCGGAAAAGCCGCACCGCCCATACCGGTAATGCCCGCCTCCTTCACTTTATTTACGATTTCTTCCTTAGTCAGATGATTTATGTAATTTACAATATCTTGTTTGTTAAAATCAAGATTCCACGGTCTTACAGTATCGACCAAGGTATCATTAAAATCGTTCTTAATGAACACAGTAAGACTTTCCCCGCCTCCCGGATGCGGATAATTTTCAATCTTAACAACCTCACCCGAAACCGAAGAATGCACCGGTGCAGAAATGAAAGATTTGCTTTCCCCTATTTTCTGTCCCATAAGAACTTTATCGCCCGCTTTTACCAAAGGTTCACATTCGGCACCTATATGCTGCCTCAAAGGAATATAAATATCTTCAGGTGCAGACAAAGGCCTGACGGGAATATTTTTAGTCTTCTCCTTTTTTGGATTGGGATGTATTCCGCCCTTAAAGGTTTTAAGTTTCATATTATCTCCCTTTCTTTTAATTTCTGTATAATTTATAATAAAGTCCCTTTTTATTCATCAAATTCTCATGCGTTCCTTTTTCCTCTATACCTTTTTTGGTAAGAACAAAAATCTCATCGCAGTTTTTAACTGTTGTCAGACGGTGTGCAATAGTAAGAACCGTTCTGCCCTTTGAAAGACTTTCCAAAGACTCCTGAACAACTTTTTCGCTTTCATTGTCAAGTGATGATGTTGCTTCGTCCAGTATGAGAACAGGCGGATTTTTAAGGAAAACCCTTGCAATGGATATTCTTTGTTTTTGCCCGCCTGAAAGTTTGACTCCCCTTTCGCCGACATATGTATCATATTTATTCGGAAGAAGATTTATAAATTCCTCTGCACCGGCGAGGCGTGCGGCGGCAATAACTTCCTCTCTTGACGCACCCGGTTTTCCATATGCAATATTTTCAAAAACCGAACCGGAGAACAAATAAACATCCTGTTGGACAATTCCTATGTTTTTTCTTAAATCTTTAAGTTTAATATCATTAATATTTTTGCCGTCAATTAAAATTTCGCCGCTTTCAGGCTCATAAAACCTCGGAATTAAATTACAAACGGTTGTTTTACCGCTCCCCGAGGGTCCGACAATTGCGGCATTTTCGCCGACATCTATTTTAAAACTAAGTTTGTGCAAAACTTCTTTTCTTCCCTCACCGTAACCGAATGTAACATTTTTAAACTCTATTTCGCCTTTAAACTCCTCGCAAGGCTCAGCATTTTCTTTGTCGGTAACTGTCGGCTTAATTTCCATTATTTCCGCAAACCGTTCTATTCCCGTTATTCCTCTTTCAAACTGCTCCATAAAGTTTATAATAACTCTCACAGACGCAAGAAGTGTTGAAACATACAAAAGATACGCAACAATATCGGCAGAATTTACAACACCTTTTATCATAAAAACCCCGCCCGCTGCAACAACTGTTATATACAAAAGCCCATCAAAAAATCTTGATGTGCATTGAAATCTCGCCATATATTTGTATGTTTCTTTTTTTATACCTAGAAACTTTTTGTTTCCCTTTTCAAACTTTGCTTCTTCAATTTCTTCGTTTGCAAATGATTTTACAACTCTTATTCCCAAAAGAGTATCCTCAATATCGGCGTTAAGTTCGCCTATCTGTTTTCTTTGTGCTTTAAATGCTCTGTGCATATCTTTTCTGTATCTTAGCGAAAAGTAAACCATAAAAGGAATTATTGCAAAAACTATAATCGTAAGCGGGACACTTATGTTTAAAAGAATAATAAATGAAACCGTAACCTTTAGTCCGACTATAAAAAATTCCTCGGGTGCATGGTGGGCAAACTCTGTTATATCGAAAAGGTCCGATGTTATTCTGGACATTATCTTTCCGACTTTTGCATCTTGAAAATATGAATACGAAAGGCCTAACAAATGATTAAACATATCATGTCGCATATCCGTTTCAATTTCAGAACCCATAACATGGCCCATATCCGCCATATAATAATTTGCTGCCGTATCAATAAGCCTTAGCAGAAGGTATAGAAAAGCACAACTAAAAACAAGTTTCAAAGTAAGATTTTGGGGTGCATTTATTGCAGTATTTGTAATCTTACGCACAATTAAAGGAAACACCAGTTCGCAAACCGTTGTAAGCGAGGCACACAAAAGGTCAAAGAATATTATCCTTTTATACTTTTTAAGATAGGGAAAAAATATTTTTACAAGTTTTTCTGTCTTCAAAAATAACACCGCCAAATCAGAAACAATCAATTATACTAATTTTACCACAAAAAAACTTATTTTTCAACATAACTCTCGAAATTATAACTCTTGAATTATAAAATTTTTTGTGCTATACTTGCTTTAAAAACAAGGTTAAGTGAAATCAAAGACTATATAAAGTAATTGGAGTGACAAAATATGTATAAGTGTACCTATAAAATAAGATACAGTGACCTTAAAGATTTTGATACCGTAAAAAATTCATCTGTTATAGACTTTCTCCAGGATATTTCGGTAAGACATTCCGAAAGTGTGGGCTACTCAATAAAAAAACTTTATGAATACGGCATTGCCTGGCTTTTGAAAGGCTGGAAAATAGATTTTATAGATAAAATTGACCCGTCAAAAGATATTACGGTTGAAACAGGTGTAAGAAATCCAAAAAGAGTAACATCCGACCGACTTTACACTATAACACAAGACGGAGTTTTAAAAGTAAAATGCACTTCTGTATGGTTTTCTTTTGATGTTGTAAACTTAAAGCCCTGCAAGGTCCCCGGAGAAATTGTAGATCTGTACCTCAAAACACCTGTAACCGACGATTTTGATACTTACAAAAACCCTGAGGATTTCGCAGACGGTGAAACTCTTGACACAATCACAGTAAGTGCAAGAGATATTGATACAAACCATCATTTAAACAATCAAAAAAGCGCCGAAATGCTTATGAGTGCAGTACCGGAAGACTTTTCATACAAAAGTGCCGTTATTCATTATAAAAAAGCGGCACACCTTAATGACTGCCTTACAGTATCGCGGAAAATTGAAAATAATTCTTGCCTTGTACGCCTCTCAATGAACGGAGAAACCTGCGTTTTGGGTCAATTTGAAAAATAAGTTTGCCATTTTTATAGTCAACCTTAAACCCCGTCCAAGAAAAAAAGCGGGGTTTTTTATTAAGTGGATTTAAGTTTGGTGAAGTTTGTTCGAAGTTTGTCGGTTTTTAATAATGAAACTCTGCTTTGAAATCAAAGCAGAGTTCTTCATTAAGTGGTTTAAGCCAATAGTTTTGACCGATAAACGGTCAGGCCTCAATTAACAAGCCGTAGATAATGTTGCGGCGAGAACCGCCTTTATAGTGTGCATCCTGTTCTCCGCTTCCTGAAAAACAAGCGACCTTTCACTTTCAAAAACACTGTCTGTAACTTCCATTTCAGTTCTCCCGAACTTTTCGCACATTTCCTTGCCGATTTTGGTTTCCTTATTATGATAAGAGGGCAGACAGTGCATAAAAACTGCATTTTTTCCTGCCATATTCATTACATTATCGTTTACTTGATAAGGAGATAAATCAGCAATTCTTTTTTCCCAAACTTCAACCGGCTCTCCCATAGACACCCATATATCTGTATAAATAACATCACTGTCTTTGACTGCCTTTTGAACATCGGGTTCAAATCTAAGTTTTGCACCGCTTTTTTCAGCAAATTTTAAGCACTCATTTACAAGTTCTTTATTCGGGAAATATTCTTGCGGTGAACAAACTGTAAAATTGATGCCCATTTTACTGCAGCCTACCATAAGTGAATTTGCCATATTATAGCGTGCATCGCCCATATACACAAAATTGATACCCTTAAGTTTGCCAAAATTTTCTTTTATCGTGAGAAAATCGTCAAGTATCTGAGTCGGGTGGAATTCGTTTGTAAGTCCGTTCCAAACAGGAACAGACGAATATTTTGCAAGACATTCTACAATTTCCTGCCCGAATCCTCTATACTCTATTCCGTCATAAATTGCAGACAGAACCCTTGCTGTGTCTTTGATACTCTCCTTTATGCCTATCTGCGATCCTGTGGGGCCCAAATATGTTGATCTCATTCCCAGATCTGCCGCAGCAACTTCAAAACTGCATCTTGTTCTTGTACTTGTTTTTTCAAATTTTAAAGCAATATTCTTGCCCTCAAGTATTTTTTGCGGTTTTCCCATTTTTTTCTTATCTTTAAAATCCGCCGCAAGATTTAAAAGTTCACCTATTTCTTCCGGGGTTAAATCCAAAAGTTTCAAAAAATCTTTTCCGTACAATGTGCTCATTTTATCTCCCACTTTCAATTATACATCTATTACGCATAATTATACATTATATTGCAATATATGTCAACATTATTGTATAAAAATTCTTTAACAAATTTCACAACAAAAGTATTTGGTAATTTGTATATATAGTGAAGGGGCAAAAGAGGCTATTCGTACTGAAAACAATTGATAACCCGAACTGTTTCAAATATTTAATAAACCGTTACAACCAAATAGTCCTTGCACATTGGGTTGGAATTTACATATAAAAGGCACCGTTCTCACTTTGCCGGATATTTCAAACCCACCCCTTCGCCATAAAAAACTCCTCCAAAAGTATCTGACTTTTGGAGGTGCTTTTTTTAGAAAGACCGTATTTTTCAACTATTTAAGAACAGAGATAGCATCCGTTATAGTCTTTTCATGTGCTTCCATCCCATACTTGTCGACCTCGGCTTTATTTTTAGCACCGTGCGTAAGACAACCCGCACCGCCTATACAACCGCCAAGGCATGCCATACCTTCAATAAAGTTTGCATCCAAAAGATTTCTGCTTTTCTTAACAAGTGCAGTTCTGCATTCTTCTATACCGTCACACGATACTGCTTTTAAATCAAAGTCTTCATATCCGTGCTCCTTAAGACCTTCTTTGACAGCGTCTGCCAAACCTCCGCATCTTGCAAAAATTCTGCCGAAATATGACGCATTATCGAGGTAACTCTCTTCAAGGGTTGTAACATCAATATCCTTACTGTCAAAAAGTGCCTGCAGTTCTTCAAATGTAATGCAAGAATCCACAAAAGGTCTAACCTCATCCTTCATTACTTCCATTTTCTTAGATGTGCAAGGTCCTATAAACACGATTTTTGCAGTCTCATCAGTTTTTTCTTTAATATATTTTGCGATTGTTGCCATTGGTGACAGGTTGTGAGAAATATTATCCTTAAGAGTAGGGTAATTCTTTTTAACATACTCTACAAAAGCAGGACAACAGGAACTCGTTAAAAATCCCTTTTCATAAAGTTCCTTTGATTCTGCATATGCAACCATATCGGCCCCGAGTGCTGCCTCAATTACAGTATGAAATCCCATTGCCTTAATGCCTGTTATAACCTGCCCCAATTTTGCATAAGTAAACTGGCTCGAAATTGACGGAGCAATTACCGCATAAACCTTATATTTTGTGTTGTTTTCACTCTTTTTAATTATATCAATAACATCTAAAATGTATGATTTATCCATTATTGCACCAAACGGGCACTGATATACACAGGCTCCGCACGCAATACATTTATCATTATCAATTTTTGCAGCCTTATTTTCATTTACCGATATTGCTTTTACCTTGCAGGCATTCTGGCACGGTCTTTTTCTGTCAACAATAGCAGTAAAAGGACATACCTTTGCACAGGCTCCGCAGCCTACACACTTTGATTTATCGATATGTGCAACATGGTTATGGTCAAATGTGATTGCTCCTCTTTTGCAAACATCTTCACATCTGTGAGCAAGGCAGCCTCTGCAGGCATTTGTAACTTCATATCCGCCCATAGGACACTCATCGCAGGCAGCCTCAATAACCTCGATTACATTCGGGTTTTCCTTATCACCGCCCATAGCAAGTTTCACACGGTCTGCAACTATCGCCCTTTCTTTATAAACACAACATCTCATTGTCGGCACATTTCCCGGAACAATTATTTGGGGTATGTTTAAAATATTATCAAGAAGTGTATCATTCCATGCCTCTCTTGCCACCTCGCGAAGCACCTTATATTTTAAATGCTGCACCTTTGTGTCAAATTTTCTCATAATTTATACCTCCTTATGCCTAAAAGTAACTCACTTTAATTTTTTTACCCATTTGTTTAAGACACTTTGAAAGTTCCTCAACAAGGTTCATTTTTATACTGAAATTAATAGGCAAATCAGGATTCTGGTGTGCCGGATTTATTGCCCTTCCCACATAAAAATTAATATCGGTTGCCTCCTCAAACAAAAGTCTGCATATCAGTGAAGCCCCATCTCTTTTAAATCCCCAATGTGAATAACTCTCATTATCCTTAAGATAATCTTTAGCATATTCCAAAACTCTGTTTATTGTGATAACACCCTCTGTTACCAAATCAACACCTTCTATTTCCGCTATAGGCGGAACATCGCTGTTTTCAAAATTTAGACTCGGTTTAACTGTTTTGCCGAGATATTTTGCTGCAATGGAAGATGTAGTACCGCCGCAAACTATATGCTTACCCTCTTTTGCAAAGAAAAGCGACATCATCCTGTTTGCATCGTCACGGTTTCTTGGCGGTCCGAACAAAATGTTAACCGGCGCCCTTTTTCGGATTTTTACAACACACGCTGTGGCATCGTCACCCGGTTGTCCTCCGTAAAGTCTTAAGCACTCGTCAATCAAAATTGTGGCAAGAGTTTTTGAGGTAAACTCTCCGAAGGTTAAAGGCTCAAGAAAAGAAATAATATCCTCTCTTTTCCACCCAAAATTATATGTAAGACCTATCCCGGCGTGCGGACATCCATCACTCATAGCAACAAATGTATCACCTTCCGAAAGACTTATTACAGATTTATATACTGTTTTCCCGCCTATGTTCATTTCCGTCTTTGGATAGTCATAATTTTTATTGTCACGAAACATAATAAGTTCGGGATTGTCATACTGAATAAGTTCAGCCATAGTATTATTTATAAGATGTATAATTGTAAATGTTGAATAGGCAACCCCTCTTACCGAACATATCGGAAGTGTTGCGGCAATGGTTGAAACACATTCTTCTATAGATATACCTTCTGCCATCATTGTTGATATGATCTTAGAAGTAAGAGTCGACAAAATACTTGCCTTTACACCGCTCCCAAGTCCGTCCGCAAGAACTATAACTGTAGATTCATCATTTTGCTCCACAATGTCAACATGGTCGCCGCAAAGTTGTTCGCCATAATGATTTATGCTTTTGTAACCTATATCGGCACACAAATTATTCATCTGATATTGTCTCCTTTAATTTTGTAAGAGCAATCTTTGTTTCAGCAGCGGTTTCACCTAAAAGCGACGCAATTTCCTGAACAATTCTCATTTGTTTGTCAACAACCTTGTCGGCAATCTCGACGGTCTGTCTGCTGATATTCTCTTTCTTCTCATGTTCGGATTCCTCTTTTGTTATATCACGGAGTATTCCAACCAAAAGTCTGTAGTCCTGGTC
>CAKSDT010000023.1 GCA_934446135.1 uncultured Clostridia bacterium | reverse complement strand
CGGTCAAATAGAATTTACGGAAGGCAAAGTTAATGCTTATACAAACTCAGATTTGGACGGAAACGCCAAAATGATAGTTATGCTCAGGCTGAATAAAGGTATTGTATTTCCGGAAACCGTATTTGATAAGTCATTTGAAGAGGTGCAGGATACAGCATTCGAGGGGAGCGACTATGGTTATGAAGAAGGCGGATTGTTAGAGGAAATAATAGGCCTTATAATTCTTTTTGGCATTTTGGCTCTTGGAATCTTTATTGTAAGCCGTTTTGTGAAGAGAAAATCACAGATTAAAAAGTTTAAAGAAGAGACCGGATATTTCAGAGAAGTTCCTAATGACGGAGATATTGAGATTTCATACTATCTTTCGAGAAATTTCGATGTTGCAAATGAGGAAAGTTTAATAATAGGAGCATTGATGCTTTCAATGATAAACGATAACAACATTGAACCGTTGAAGGAAGAAAAGATTGGAATGTTTGGTAATACTAAAACAACGGTCAGTCTTAAACTTTTGAAAGAACCGGAGGATGCAATAAGAAAGAAACTTTACAAAGTTCTTGTTTCGGCCTCTGGCGAGGATGGAGTTTTACAGGAAAAGGAACTTAAAAATTATGCCTATGATCATCCGGAATCTGTAAACAGTGTTATGGATACAGCACTTTCAGACGGTGAAACGAAATTCTCTAAAAAAGGCGGATTTTTAAGACCCGGTAAATACATAACTGATTTGACCGAGACCGGCAAAAGGGAACTTTCGCAAGTAATCGGACTTAAAAAGTATCTTGAAGAGTTTTCGCTTATTTCAGAAAGAGGAGTTGAAGAAATTCTCATATGGCAGGATTACCTTGTTTATGCAACACTTTTCGGTATTGCCGATAAAGTTCTTAAACAACTGGAAAAAGTTTATCCTGAGCGAATTCCTGAGTTTGAGGAATATAACAGAAATATAATTGTTGCTAACAGTTATTACTATACAATGCGCACTTCATCACAGAGAGCACTTCAGCAGCAAAGAACCGATGGCTTGGGGGGTCATGCGTCATTCGGAGGAGGAGGCGGATTCTCAGGCGGCGGAACGGGCGGAGGCTCAAGGTAATAAAACATAAAACAAATACAACTATCCTTAATTTCGGTTTTTGATAGTTGTTTTTTTGTTGTGCTTTTTTCTTATTGTCTGTAAAAGGATTTGTAAAGGCTTTTATGCTTATTTATCTGAAACTTAATTTTCCTGAAGTTGATTATCGGTGTATTCACGGGTTGTTTTAATTTTTGCTTTAATTCCTTCTTTACCCGAAATATCATAAATCAGACATATTTTAATTAATATGAATGTGTTGTTTGTTTTATTAAAAACGATTTTTCTTAAATTTGATTAAAATCCTTCTGTTCAGTAAATACAAACTTTACCGCTATATCGTCGGAATTTTTTAATATGCCGAAGTTTTTTATTTCCGCCCCGGCGGAACGGGGAGTGCTTTCACATCTAAAGATACTGAAAAAAATAATTCCGCAGGATTCCACCTGCGGAATTAAGAATTGATACATTTAATTATTTAATCAATACAATTATTATTTTTGCAACGCCTTCTGAACAATATGCGTACATCTGCGACGCACCTGATTTTGCACTCTTAAATCCTGCTATATTACTGTAAGATGCTTTTGTAAGATAATTTGAAGATGTTGAATTGATAGTGGTATCTACAGTAAAGAATGCAGTTGATTCATTAAATGCAACAGGTATTAAGTTATCATTATTAAGTGAATATACGGGATTTCCGTCTGCATCTATTGTTTCTTCTACATCAAACAAAGAAACCGTTGTTCTGTCAGTATCACGGGCAAACGATGTTCCGAATATTGACATATATTCGGCATTAGGTGTGTCGTAGTTTGTGCCTTTTGTATAATATCTGAAGTCAATTTCGTTGTCTGAGTTGTTCTGAGCATTACTTGACATTTCGGCTTCTGTTGCTTTGAGTTCCGGAATATCCCTTGGTGAGAACATAAGCGTTACAGAAGAAATCTTGTCAGATGAGTTAAGTTTGAGTCTTAAAACATCACCGCGTTTGTAATCAGCAATGCAATCGTTATCAGCGTCATCTGTGTAGTATGTTACTGTACTGTTTCCGCTGTAACCTGTAAGTTTATATCCGTCTGAAGTAGACACAACAGAGTTTACAACAACTGCAGGAGCCTCAGAATCACTCATTGTGTAGCCTTTAACAAGGAGGAATTTTGCAACCCCTGTTTCAGTGCAGTCATAAGCAAAATAACTGTAAGTTCCTTCATCTTTCATTGCAGAGTACGATTTAACTGAATACTCATCAGTATCGGATATGTCAGTCGGGACAAACATAACTTTAGTTGAAGCATTAAGAGTTATTTCTCTGCCGAGTGATTTTGTAGATGCCTGATATTTGTCAGTAGAAATTGCATCTTTATACTTAACAAGATATTTGGTTGTGTCTGTCTGACCGGTTGTTGCTGTAAGAACATTGTTTAACTGACCGTTTGAATTAATAGAATACTTAACAACCTGATCTCTTGCAAGAAGTGATACTATCTGGTTTACAACATCAGTATCGTTTTTAACATCAGAACAGGTATAAGTTGTTCCGTCAATCTTGATTTTAGTTGCAACTTTAAGGTCGAGAGCAACACCGTCTGCACCGACAAGTCTTACGATAATAGAATCTTTCTTAGAGTTTGTGCCTGATGAGTATATATAACCGTAAGAGTAATTTGATGATTGACCTTCGCTTGAAATTTCCATTACCTCATCACTGTCATTAAGATAAACTGTTACTTTGCTTCCGATATCCGGAATGAGGCTTGAGTCGTTTTCAAATCTTTTTCTTAAAACATCAGAAACTTTGTAATCGGTAGAACCTACTGTAAGTTCTGTGCGGTCTGATGCAACACCTTGGAGAGAACCTTTTTTTGTAATTGTTATTACTCTGATATTCGTGACTTTATTGGAATTCTTACTTTCAGATACCAGTAAAACATCGTCGATTTTCAAAGCAGGGAACTGTATTTTGGAATCATTTTTATAAATGTTTACTTCATTTTTGGCAGATTCTTTAAGATTGAGGATGTTAGCCTGATCATACTTATCGTATATTCTGTAGTTTGTTGAGTCAATTGCATCAATAACAAATACAGAAACGATATTAATATTTATTATTTCGATAACATCATCATTGTTGTTGTCAACAAATTCAACAGTTCCGTTTCCGTTTAATATATCATTTTTAAGAGAATTTATCGTTTCATTCTCTGTATATTGACCGTTAAATGTAAGTGCCGGTCTTGATACGAATGCTAACGTGTTTGTCTCACTGTAATTGTCATCAATATAATACTCAACCTCTGAACTTGTTATATTTTTAATATATTTGCAGTCAACTTTGGTTGAATTGGAAGCAGTGTGTTCACGAACTGATACTAATTGATATTCATTTTTATCGTTAATTTCATAATAATATCTTACCGTTTTGCCAAGATATGATGAATAATCTGCAGATTCTGCCGCAAATTTTTCGACTTGTGAAGTCTTAGTATCTTTGATTGCAACATAACCGTCCGAAAGGCCGGGAACTTTTTCAATGCTCTGTGAGGTTGTACCTATGAAAGTACCGGTACCGTATTCATATTTGAGTTTTTGATTTAAAATATTCTGACCCTCTTGAACAGTGTAAACAATTTTATCACCGTTTGTGTTTGCAACCATAAGGTCTACATCAAGTGCGTTAAACACAAGTTGTGCAATTACTTCTCTTGTTGCGGGGAGAGTTTGTCCCATTTCGCATTTTTTAGTAATACCTTTATTTCTTGCAACTGTCATATATCCGTTAGGCCATCCGCCATAGCTTAATGCTTCTGAATTGTATCCTAATGCACAAACAATCATTTTAACAGCCTGTTCAAATGTTACATTCGCTTTAGGGGCAAATGTTCCGTCGCCCATACCGGATACTATTTTAAGATCATAAGCAATTTTTGTTGCCTTAATTGACCAATCGTCACAGGTTTCCGGTGTAACATCAGAAAAAACATAGTCGTTAACTGTTATGTTAAGGTCACCCATACCCATGATACGGTCTACTATAACGCTGAATTCTTCACGGCTTATATTAGCCTTAGGTCTGAAAGTATCAGCACCTGCATCGCCTTTAATGATTCCGAGATCAGAAAGCGTGTAAATTGCTTCACTGAAAGAATTATTATCGGTTGGCACATCCGAAAATGATTTTGACGCATTAACTGTAATAAACTGTGTAAATAAAATTGAAATTACAGTCACTAATGCAAATATCTTCTTTAAGTTCTTCATCTAATCATTCCTTTCTAATCATAATTTTAACATTAAAAATGTCTTATGTCAACAGGTTTTGCTTTATTTGTAGCGTTTTATATAGTGTGTGACAACGCCTTTGATTTTAATATGTGATTTATCGGACACAATCTTTGCGTTGCCCTGTAAATCACTTAGTATTACGGTCTTTTGCGACATATTAAAAATACCTGTTTTAACTTTCTTTGATGAATCTGTGTATATGATAATATCACCGTTTGACAGAGGTGCATCAAAAGAAATAATAATGTAACTGCATCTTTGTATGCCGCAATTATAAAAAAGATCATCGGGCACTTTGTAAAGATAGCCGCTGTATTTTGAGTATGATTTCGGAAGTTTGATATATTCCGTTATATTTTCCTGTGCGGATAAATCCGGACATTCAAGTGATTTTATAACAGGTATCAAAACTTCTGCTGTGCTTACAGAGATTTTGGATTTACCCAAAAGTTCATCTGTTGTTATACCAAAAACATCTGAGAGTTTCACAATAATTTCGGGTGGTATAACGGCATCGTGCTCGTATCTTGAAATTGCTGCATCAGAAACATTTATAAGGTTTGCAAGTTCCTTTTGACTTAGTTTTAGTTTCTTTCTGTATTTTGAAATATTTTCTCCGAGATTCATAATAACACACCCTTTATTTTACATTATTTATTTTTATTGTGTAATGTCAACTTATTTACATAAAAGTAAATAACTGCCGTTTGCAATTATACTATTTATTTTTAAAATTTTCAATAAAAAAGTTGCCGGTTTACCGGCAACTGAATTATTTATAATTGTAGTTTCTCTTATACTTTAATATAAGCGGGGTCAAAACTGCGAGAACACCTACTGTCACAACAATTTCAATTCCCATATATGAACCGTTGTAGAGAAGAGAGTATAAGTAAGGCGACTGTCCTTCGGGTGCATATACGCCCCAAATAATAACACCGGAAATGTAATGGCATACAAATCTCAGAAATACTACGATTCCGCCTGATATAGGCATACTAATTGTTTTGTTTCCAATCATTTTTTCAAAAATCGGGGCTGTTCCCAAAACTGTAAATGCTATAACATAGTCCAAAAGAACAACCAGAGCGTAGTATACAAAATTTTCCACGGGCGGAGTAGCAATACCTCCGGTTACCATTTGTATAAGTGAAAATACAAACGCTGATATAATACCGTGTTTTGTTCCGAACAGGAATCCTATAACTATTACAGGAACCATAGACGCAAGCGTTATTGTGCCGTCGTTAGGCAGTCTTAATATCGGAAACGCTGCCAATACTGCGGAAAGTGCGATTAAAAGGGCACTGACCGTCAATTTTTTTGTTTGTGTGTTCATACAAATTCCTCCTTAAAATTGTAACTTAATAAGAGTAAGAAAATAAAAAGGTATGTCCAACAATTCAGACATACCGAAAATTTAAGCATTTCCCTCCGTTGGCATTATCCAAATCAGGTTATGGGTCGGAGTCATAACTCCCTCTCAGCCTGTCAATCAAGCTCCCCTTATTAAGTTAACAAGATAATAGCACAATTGTCGAAATTTGTCAAGTATATCAGGACAACATACTTCCTACAATTTTGCTCACCAAAGACCCATCCGCTTTTCCGGAAACTTTAGGCATAAGGGTTTTCATTATAATTCCCCTGTCTTTGCCTGTTGGGGATGTTAAACCAAGTTCATTAAGAGTTTCTTTGATTATTTCTTTAATTTCGTCTTCAGAGAGCATTTTCGGTGCAAATTCACTTAAGACCGAAATTCTGAATTCGCACTGTGAGATAATGTCGGTTCTGTCTTTAGGTGCGGATTCAAGTGTTTCTTTTGTTTGCTTGATTTCTTTTGCAATAATTGAATTTTCTTCATCTTCCGTCAAAGGCTCTCTCTTATCTTTTTCTTTTGCTTTAAGAGCCGAAAGAAGCATAGAAAGAGCATCTTTTCTTTCTGAATTTTTGGCTTTCATTGCAGCAATCATTTCCTGTTGAACTTCCGTAATTTTTCCCATAATAAAAAATCCTTTCTAAATTCATATTGTTTTGATTATATTATAATATATTTTTAAAAAAATTCAAGTCTATAAATTGATTTATCGGGGAAAATGTGATATACTTATAAAAATATTTCAGTATACAATTGTATTAGGATGTGTTTTTATGAATTATGAAGAGTATTTTGACGGAATAAAAGGAAAAAAAGTTGCGGTTGCGGGAATAGGTATAAGTAACACACCGCTTATAAGACTTCTGGCTGAAAGCGGGGCAGAAGTTACTGCATGTGACCTGAAAAAAACTTATGATGATTTGAGTCCTGAACTAAAAGACTTGGGCATCAAATTTCAATTGGGAAAGGATTATCTTACAGGTCTTTCAAAATATGATGTTATTTTCAGAAGTCCCGGAATCAGATATGATATTCCGGAATTCGAAGATGCTGTGAAAAACGGAGCAAAATTAACTTCCGAAATGGAAGTTTTTATGGATGTATGTCCATCGCACATAATTGCGGTTACAGGAAGTGACGGCAAAACGACCACAACAACACTTATAAGCGAAATGCTTAAGAAGGAAGGATACACTGTGTGGCTCGGCGGCAACATAGGAACTCCGCTTCTGTCGCTTGCCGATAAAATGTCAGAAAATGATTATGCTGTTCTTGAACTTTCGAGTTTTCAACTTCATACGATGAAAAAATCTCCGGAAATTGCAGTTATTACGAATATAACCCCAAACCATCTTGATGTTCATAAGAGTTATGAAGAATATATTGATGCAAAAAAGAACATAATGCTCTATCAGAATAAAGATGATATTTTGGTAACAAATGCAGGAAATGATATAACAAATAAAATTTCCGAAGATGCTAAAGGTGTGCTTAGGACTTTTTCTTCAAAAACAGACGCTTTTATTAAACTTGGAAATAATTATATTTGTGCCGGCGGACAAAAAATTCTCAATATCAATGATATTAAAATTCCCGGAATGCACAATGTTGAAAACTATATGGCGGCGATAGGTGCTGTTATGGATGTGGTGTCCGATGAAAATATTGTAAAGGTTGCCAAAGAATTCGGAGGGGTTCAGCACAGAATAGAGTTGGTCAGAGTTTTGGACGGTGTTAAATATTATAACAGTTCAATAGATTCAAGCCCAAACAGAACAATTAATACCCTTAGGGTGTTTAAAAATAAGGTCATAATGATTTCCGGCGGTAAAGATAAAGGAATTCCTTATGATGAACTGGGAAAGCCGATAATTGACAGTGTTAAAGTGTTGATATTAATAGGAGCAACTTCCGGCGTTATAGAAAAATCTGTCAATGATGCCTATAGAAAATACAACCTGCAGCCTTCAGTTAAAATAATTCATTGCGATACTTATGAAGATGCGGTAAATGCAGCAAGAAAGTCTGCAAAAGATGGCGATACAGTATTGCTTTCCCCGGCGAGCACAAGTTTTGATATGTTTAAAAACTTCGAAGAACGGGGAAACACATTTAAAAGAATAGTAAATTCTTTGTAAAGGAGATTTTTGCTTTGAATTTTGATTTACTTAAGAAACTTTGTTTTTCATTTGGTGTTTCAGGTGGAGAAAAAGAAATAGCAGATGCTATAATTGACGAAATATCTGAAGTCGCTGATGAAGTTAAAACTGATAGGTTCGGCAATGTTTATGCCTCGTATAAATCCGGAGAAAATTTGCCGACAGTTGTTTTAGATGCACATATGGACAGTGTGGGGTTCGTCATAAGCGAGACCTGTGAAAATGGATTCTTGAAGTTCCAGTCAGTGGGCGGTGTGGATCCTAATGTGTTGCCGGGAACAGAAGTGACGGTTAACGGCAAAACGGGAGTTATTGCGTCAAAACCTCCTCATCTTATGACAGATAAAGACAGAGAAAGACCGCTTTCTATTGGTGATATGCACGTTGACACAGGCTATTTAAAAGAGAGTTCAAATATAAAAAAAGGCGATTTGGTATCGTATAAGCCGTATTTGGAAAAAATGGGCAATTCGGTTACCGGAACCTATCTTGATGACAGAATCGGTTGTTGTATAATTATTGAATTATTTAAAAAATTAAGAGGGAGAAAACTTCCTTTTAATCTCATTGGAATTTTTACAAAACAAGAAGAAATAGGACTTGTGGGTGCAAAATTTTTTGAAAACACAGCAGATTTGTGCATTGTTATTGATGTTACACACGGCAAAACACCTGATGAAAAGAGCGATGAATCTTTTTACTGTGGGAAAGGATGTACATTAGGAGTAGGACCGAATTCATCTCCGTACTATAATAAAGTTATTGAAGAATTGTGTGTAAAAAATGATATTCCTTATCAAACGGAAGTTCTTGAAGGAAATAGCGGTACAAATGCGTGGCGTTATCAGGTATCAGGAAACGGTTTGCCCTGTGTGATTTTATCAATACCTCTTAAGTTTATGCATACACCGGTTGAAACAGTGTCAGTTTTTGATATAGAGAATGCTGAGGATATATTAACGGAATTTCTTCTTAATATGGGAGATAAGTATGAATTTATTTCAAATATAAAATCGTTGAAACAGGAGATTAACAATGAATTTTGATTTGCTTTATAGTCTCTGCAATATGGATGGTGCGTCCGGTGATGAAGATGCCGTCAGTAAATTTATTGCAGAAAACATAAATGATTTTTCTGATGAATTATATAAAGATTCTGTAGGAAATATTTACGCATTAAAAAAAGGATTTGGAAGTAATAAGAAAACTGTAATGCTTTGTGCACATACCGATGAGGTAGGACTTATTATTTCATCGGTTACCGATGACGGTTATCTTAATTTCAGAACAATAGGCGGTATAGATTCTGGAGTACTTCTTGCAAAAAGGGTGAGAATAGGGAAAAATAAAGTTCCCGGAGTTATCGGAAGAAAGGCTATTCATCTTATGAACAAAGATGAAAGAGAAAAGAGAATACAGATTCGTGATATGTATATTGATATTGGAGTTTCCTCAAAAGAAGAAGCGTTGAAAATAGTAAACCTGGGGGACTATGCAAACTTTGTGACGGAATCTGAAAAAATAGGAAATGCTTTTAAAGCAAAATCGATAGATGACAGAGCAGGTTGCTTTGCCCTTATTGAAATAATAAAAGAAAAGTATTACGACGATGTATGGTTTTGCTTTACAGTTCAGGAGGAAGTTGGGTTAAGAGGTGCAACTATTGCGGCAAGGAGGATAAACCCTGATATTTGCATAGTTTTGGAAAGTACAACTTGTCTTGATATGCCTGACACTTCATATGATAAAGTTTCAACAAGGATTGGAGACGGTGTGGCAATTACAATTGCAGACCGTGCTACTTTTCCAAATGTATCTTTAAGAGAAGAACTTAAGGAAGCATCTCCAAAATGTCAGTTTAAGAATGCTTATGCAGGTGGCAATGACGCCGGAACAGTGCATATAAGAAATATCAGAACAGAAGCACTTTCCGTGCCGGCAAGGTATATACATTCACCTGTCAGTATTATTGCTTTAAAGGACCTTGAAAGTTTAATTACTACGGTTAAAATGTATTTAGTCAGGGAGGAAGATGATTAATGCTTATGCTTTGTGCGTTTCCGGCACCTTGCGGAAATGAAGAAATACTAAAAAAATATATAGTTAAACAGTATCCGGCAGAATGGGAAGAAGATAATATCGGAAATCTCATTTATCATAAAAAGGGAGCCGGAAAAAAGGTAATGTTATATGTCGGAATTGACGAAGATGCTTTCCTTGTTATGGACAAGAAGGATAAGAGAATAAGTTTTGCACACTTCGGAAACAGAGCGGTGTATCCGGGGGAGATAATAACATTTGGCGGATATAAAGGAATTGTGTGTGCTGAAAATAAAGAAAAACCGGCTGAAAACCAGTATATAGAACTTATCGAAGATGCAGATGTTTTCCAGGGGTATAACGGTGTGTTTGATGCACAGTGCCATAAAGATGAGAGTGTCTATCTTGCGAAAGAAGCAGGGAAAAGAGCGGCATTAAAAGCAATTCTTTCAAACCTTAATGTAAAAACTGACTATGACCTTTATATAGTTCTCGGAGTTCTGGATAATAATGGCTTTAAAGGTGCGATAAATGCTTCAAATTATATTTGTCCGGATACAGCCTTTTGTTTTGAACAATCTTCTAATTCTGAAATAACATACAAATTAATGACAGATGGATTTATGATAAATTCGGAGGCAAAACAAATCGCTGAAACGGTTTCAAGAGAAGTTTCATTCGATATTGTACCCGAAATCAACAAAAAAGAAAAATCGGTTGCTTCGGCAATAAATGCACCTCAGACAATAGTTTTCGGCGTGCCTGTTAAATTTGTTGACAGCCCGGTGCAGACAGTGAATATCAATACGGAAAATAAAATTTCGGAAATACTAAATAAAATATTTTAACGGAGGGAATGCAAATGATACAACTTATTGAAAAAGGAATATTTTACGAAAACGGAGAACTGAAAGCGTCGGGAAGCGTTACTCCGCAAGACGGAAAAAAGAAAACAATAGCATACAAGATTCTTACAAATCACAATGTAGGATCAGATGATAAGAAACTTAAAATAAAATTTGACGCAATGGCATCACACGATATAACATATGTTGGAATAGTGCAGACCGCGAAAGCAAGCGGACTTACAAAATTTCCTATTCCGTATGTCCTTACAAACTGCCATAACAGTCTTTGTGCCGTGGGCGGAACAATAAACGAAGACGATCATATGTTTGGATTGTCGGCTGCAGTAAAATACGGCGGAATTTATGTTCCTGCACATCAGGCAGTAATTCATCAGTATATGAGAGAAATGATGGCTGGCTGCGGAAAAATGATTTTGGGTTCGGACAGCCATACGAGATACGGAGCACTGGGTACTATGGCCATAGGTGAGGGCGGACCTGAACTTGTAAAGCAACTTCTTGAAAGAACTTATGATGTTGATATGCCCGATGTTGTTGCTATATACCTTAAAAACAAACCGAATCCCGGCGTGGGTCCGCAGGATGTTGCACTGGCAATAATCGGGGCAGTGTTTAAAAACGGATTTGTTAAAAATTCCGTTATGGAGTTTATTGGCGACGGTATCAAAAACCTTCCAATAGAGTTTAGGAACGGAATTGATGTGATGACAACCGAAACAACATGTCTTTCTTCAATCTGGATTACTGATGATGAAACTAAAAAATATTTGGTAAGTCATGGCAGAGCGGATGACTATACGGAATTAAAACCTGAAAATGATGCGTATTATGACAGAGCAGTTGTTGTAGACCTTGCGAAAGTTAAACCTATGATTGCAATGCCGTTTCATCCAAGCAATGTCTATACGATAGAAGATGTTGTAAACAATCCCGGTGATATTTTAAGAAAAGTTGAAAAAGACGCACTTGAAGTTTTGGATGGTGCGAAAGTTGATTTCAAACTTACAGATAAAATTGTTGACGGAAAAATTAAGGTTGATCAGGGAATTGTTGCGGGATGTGCCGGAGGTACATATGATAATATTTGTGCAGTTGCCGATATATTAAGAGGAAAATCAATAGGAAACGGCGAGTTTACGATGAGTGTCTATCCGGCAAGCCAGCCTGTGTATATTGAACTTTCCAAAAATATGCGTATAGCAGATATTATGGAGTCGGGTGTAATTGTTAAAACTGCATTTTGCGGTCCATGCTTTGGTGCCGGAGATGTTCCTGCAAATAACAGTTTATCAATAAGACATTCAACAAGAAACTTCCCGAACAGAGAGGGTTCAAAACCCGGGAACGGTCAAATTGCATCAGTTGCACTGATGGACGCAAGGTCAATTGCAGCAACTGCTGCAAATAATGGATTTTTAACATCTGCAGAAGATCTTGATGTTACTTATTCTGTTCCTGAGTTTGAATTTGACAGTAAGGTTTATAAAAACAGACTATATTTCGGCTTTGGCAAAGGACAGGAGAAAGAAGAGTTAAAATATGGTCCGAATATTGCGGATTGGCCGGAAATGTCGCCCCTTACAGATAATCTGCTTTTGAAGGTTGCCTGTGTTATAAAAGACCCGGTTACTACGACAGATGAACTTATTCCGTCCGGTGAAACATCTTCATATCGCTCGAATCCTTTGAAACTTGCTGAATTTGCACTTTCAAGAAAAGCCCCATATTATGTGTCAAAGGCAAAAGAAATTCAAAAAGCGGAAAAACTTAGATTAGCAGGCGAAAATGCTTTTGAAAGTGATATTGAACTTAAACGGGCAGCAGATCTTCTTAAAGCAAAAGGATATAATGTGGATAATAGCAGTACCGGTATCGGAAGTGTGATATACGCAACCAAACCAGGTGACGGTTCTGCAAGAGAACAGGCCGCATCTTGCCAGAAAGTTTTAGGCGGTTGGGCAAATATTGCTCAGGAATATGCAACAAAAAGATACAGAAGCAATCTTATTAACTGGGGAATGCTTCCGTTTATAATCAAACAGGAACTTAACTTTGATAAGGATGATTTTATCTTTGTTCCGGACATTAAGAAAGCCGTTGCTGAAAAACAGGCAGAAATTACTGCTTATGTTATCGGAAATGATGTAAAAGAACTTAAACTTGAACTTTCAAATCTTACCGACGATGAAAGGGAGATTATTCTTTCAGGTTGCCTTATAAATTATTATAAGACGCATTAATATGAGGTGAAAAATGGGTTATTATGCACTTACCGTTGAAAAGTTAATAGAAGAATTTCAGAAAATGCCCGGAATTGGTTACAAATCTGCACAAAGACTTGCGTTTTATGTTATGGAACTTCCTAAAGAGAAGGCTGAGAATTTGATTTCTGCAATAAAAAACGCAAAGGAAAGTATAACATATTGCGATATATGCTGCAATTTAACAGATATTAATCCTTGTAGCGTTTGTTCCGATAAAAGAAGGGATAAAAGCACTATCTGTGTGGTAGAAAGTCCTGCAGATGTTGTTGCAATGGAAAAAACAAAAGAGTATAAGGGGCAGTATCATGTGCTTCACGGTGTCATATCTCCTATGAACGGAATAAGGCCGGATGATATAAAGATAAAAGAGTTGATGTCAAGACTCAAAGATCCTGAGGTTAAGGAAGTTATTATTGCAACCAATCCCGATGTTGAAGGGGAGGCAACAGGTTCATACATTGCAAGGCTTATTGCTCCCATGGGAATAAGAGTGACAAGAATTGCAAAAGGAATTCCGATAGGCGGGGATATTGAATATGCTGATGAAATAACACTCATTAAAGCACTTGAAAACAGAGTGGATTTTTAAAATGAAAATAATTCCTAATTTAATATTTACAGAATATTTTTAATTTTGTTTTCTTACCAGTGAATATTCATCTCCGGGTCGAAAATACGGGCAGGATTTGTTTTTTGAATGTGACATACGCTCTAAATCATCTTCATCTAAGTAAGCATCACATATATACATTTCCAGACTGTCATCGTAAGTATAATATGCACATAAGTCGCATTGATATGTGTTGTCAGGCATAACTGATTTCTCCTTTCAGAATTGCCTTAATTATAGCACAAAATTTTATATTAATCAATATTGAGGTATAACATATGAAAAAAGTAAAATTTATCGTTTTCGGCATATTAATGCTTTTTGTGGCATTGTGTCTTGGGTGTATGATTAAGTATAAACTGCCGCCGAAAGAATTTGCAATTAAAGTCAGGAATAAAATAACTGCTCAGATTTCAGGTAAATCAGTTGAAATAATTAACGAACCTGAAAAAATTGTTGTGAATGAGTGGACAAAAGGCTACTCTATCGCATTTCCTAAAGATATGACGGTTGATATTAAAAACAGTTCAGAGTATATCGAAAGTTATAACGAAAATACAAAAGTAATTGTTACCCGTGAATGGGCACCTTATGATGATGTAATGTGGTACATTGAAAATTATCAGAACAACTATATTTTAAATAAAGAATATCAGACTGAGAACAACATAAATATTGTTAGTGATGAGAAAACCTCAAAGTTCTGCAAAATAACACTTGAAAGAAATACGGACGCAAAACATAAAAATAACTATACATACTATTATGTGTTGTCGGAAACCGGCAAACAAGCATTTTTCAGAATAATGATAAAGTCTGATGATTATGATGAAGAAACTGTAAACTCAATAATTTCGTCATTTAAAGAAATACCCATTAAAGGTCAAACCGCCAAACTTAAAGTACATAAAAGGATAAGGAAAAAGTTTTCACCTGAAACTAAAAGACTGTATAACGATATTATAAAAACAAAAAAGATTAAGTGGGGTATCTTTGTTGATGGAGCATATACAAAAGATGATGAGTTTAAACATATGCTTAACATTGAAGAAGACACGAACTCCAAATTTGAATTTTCTCTTCATTATATAAATCTTGACGGAAATTTCCCGGCTGATGAAATGCTTAAGATGTATGATGCCGGAAAAATAACAGAATTGACACTCCAGATATCAAATCATTATAATTCTGATTTGTTTGGTAAAAATCCCAATTTTGATGTTTATGACGGCTTGTCAGATGAGAATATAAGAAGTCTTGCAAAGAAGGCAAAAGCATTCGGTAAACCGTTTTTGTTCAGACTTAACAATGAAATGAATTCCGATTGGGTTAACTATTCCGGTGTTGCTGCACTGTCAGACCCTGATATTTTTAAAGAAAATTGGATTAGAATATATAACATATTTAAAGATGAGGGGGCGGATAACGCATTATGGATATTTAATCCTAATAACGAAGACTGTCCTCCGAGTCACTGGAATTCATATCTTGCATATTATCCCGGTGATGAATATGTGGATCTGATAGGTCTTACGGGTTATAATACAGGAACATATTACGAGAAAGAATTCAACGAAAAATGGCGTTCGTTTGATGAAATATATGAGGACCCTTATGATAAACTAATGCAGTCATTTTCGGATTTTCCATTTATAATTACAGAGTTTTCTTCAAGCAGTGTAGGCGGAAATAAATCAGAATGGATAAAGAATATGTTTACAAGTATTGAAAAGTATCCCAATATTAAAATGGCACTTTGGTGGAGTTCGAGAGATTATGATTTCAGAGATAAGACCTACACAATAGTGGCAAGACCGTACTTTTTAGATGAAACACAGGAAACAACTGACGCTTTTAGAATTGGTATGGAGAACTATCTCAAAAAATGAAAATGCACCCGGTTGGGTGCATTTTATTATGCTAAATAACCGCCTAACAACATAATTTTTACAACTTTTTCATATATACTTTCAAAATCTGAAAACGGGAGAGGATTTTTGCCTTTTCCAACTTCAATAGTGTATGCCGGCTTGTTATATTTATCGATAAACCAGTCTTTAAATCCTCCGAAAGAAGCTGCGTCAACCGGTTTGTCAGGCAAATATCCGCTTTCTTTTGCAAACACTCTGACTATTTCGTAACTGTTTTTCGGAACTTTTCCGTTATAGTCATAATAAATAACTTCTCCTTGAGAGTGAAAAGCAATACATAGGTCAAAATTATTGTTTCTTACATAGTCACAGACACTTTTTACTTCAGGTTCACTTTCAGGATATGTCCCTCTGTACCTTGTATAGTATGGTTTATCATTATTACCTTTTTCAAAATCTGCGTCATAGTTATGGTTAAGGTCAACTCCATTTATGTTTGATTGCCACTTCTTGTCAAAATCGTAACCTTCGTTAAATTCGCTTAATTTTTCTAATAGTTTCTGGTCTTTTATATTATTCATTACAAGTTCTGTTCCGTCAACATTAAGTCGGGGGAGTATATGAAAGGTAACTTTGCTTAATAAATCATTTATGTCATACCCGTCCATACGGAAATTGTTTTTCGAATTCTTGGCAAGGCAAAAACCAAATTTCATAAGCAGTGAAGATGTAATCCATTCAAGGGCGTGGTGGGTACCGTTGTAGAATACATTTTTAGGTCCTTTTCCGACTTTAAATAAAAGAATATCGTTTCCAAGCACTGTTTTTCCTATAGAATATGGCTTTATGCCGTAATTGTTTTCCATGTAGTTCAAGTCACATCTTAATTTGTCGAAAGTATAATTATCATTATTAAAGTTCATAAAAAACACCCTTCAATACATTTTATGAAATATATAAAAGAGTGTTATGGATTTTTATACTGTAATTATATCAGAGGGGGAATTTCTGTTTGCAACATAAAGGGAAAAATCAGAATCACTGACACCCGACATAATAATTGCTGACCTTGTGGTTTCATATGCGATTTCCGGAGTGTTATTATCACGGCTCAAATGGCCCAGCATAATCTTGCTTACACCGTCACAGACAAGTGCAGATGCAAGATCTGCACAAAGTTTGTTTGACAAATGTCCGTTTTCAGAGAGAATTCTTTGCTTCAACGGAAAAGAATAGTTTGGGTTTGCAGTAAGCATATTAACATCATGATTTGACTCTATGTATGCAAACTTACAACCTTCAAAGTTTTTATACATTTCTCGTGTAACAATTCCGGTATCTGTTGCAACGGCAACTTTGCTTTTGCCTGATGATATTATATATCCGACAGGATCTGCAGCATCGTGGCAGGTTGGGAAACTATGCACATTAAGGCTTCCTATCTTAATGTCATCGTTAAAGAAAACAACATTTGAAAATTTTGTGTTGCAACTTTCAAAAGTTTTCCTTTTTATGTAAAGCGGTATTTTGTATTTTCTTGTTAACACACCTACACCTGATATATGATCAATGTGTTCGTGTGTTATTAGAATTCCGTTTATATCTTCAATGCTTTCACCAATTAATCTCATAAGTTCTGAAGTTTTTTTACCGCTTATACCGCAGTCAACCAGAATTTTACTGTTCTCATCCCCGACAAACAGGCAATTTCCGGAACTGCCGCTTGCAAGTGCACAGAATTTTATCATCTTAGTATTCCTTTCAAAAAAAGAAACCCTTTGTAAGGGCATCTTCTAAATTAATTTGCCTGTTGCAGATTATCATCATCAGGGACATATATTCTTCTTATATCTGCACCTAATGAAACTAATTTTTCTTCAAGATTTTCATATCCTCGATCGATATATTTCAGATTTGTAACTTCCGATATGCCATCAGCCATAAGCGATGCCATAACCATTGCGGCACCGGCTCTTAAATCAAAGGATTTAACAGGACAACCTTTTAAGGTCTCAATACCTTCAATGGTGGCTGTATTTCCATCAACAGTTATTTTTGCACCCATTCTTACAAGTTCTGTAACATACTGAAATCTGCTTGCCCAAACACTTTCGTTTACAGTGCTGATTCCATTTGATACAGAAAGAAGTGTTGTTACAAGAGGCTGAACATCAGTAGGAATTCCCGGATAGGGAAGAGTCTTAATCCTTGCAGAACCAAGCCTTTTATCCGCTTTAACTCTTATGCTGTCATCATACTCAGTGACTTCAGCACCAATTTCAATAAGTTTTGATGTTATAGATTCAACATGTTTTGGAATAACATTTTTAATCAGAACATCTCCTTTTGTTCCGGCTGCCATAAGCATATATGTGCCGGCCTCGATATAATCCGGTATGACGGAGTATGTGCCGCCTTTTAAAGTTTCCACACCTTTAATTTTAATAATGTCCGTGCCTGCACCTTTTATATTTGCACCCATACTGTTAAGAAAATTTGCAAGATCAACAATGTGCGGCTCTTTTGCAGCATTTTCTATAATTGTTATGCCCTGTGCTTTACAGGCAGCAAGCATAACATTCATAGTTGCACCGACTGAAACAACATCAAAAAAAACGTGACCGCCAACTAATTGCTCAGCGGAAATATTGTAATACCCATTTTCTTCTGTTATGTTTGCACCGAGCATTCTGAAACCTTTAAGATGCTGATCAACCGGACGGGGTCCCAAATTACATCCGCCGGGCATAGACACAGTCGCCTTGTTAAATCTTCCGAGAAGAGCACCCATAAGATAGTAAGAGGCCCTCATTTTTCTTACCATTTCGTGATTCGCACAATATTTGTTAACATGAGTAGAATCAATTTCAAGTGTGTTTTTATTCACAAGGGTAACTTTTGCACCCAGTTGTCCCAATATTTCTGTAATAACAGAAACATCATCAATTGCCGGTACATTTTCTATAATACATTTTCCTTCAACAAGCAATGCAGCGGGAATAATTGCAACAACGGCATTTTTTGAACCACTTATAGATACAGTGCCTTTTAATCTGTTACCGCCTTTTATCAGTAATTTTTCCATATAAGTAAATATCCACCTTTAATTACAAATTTTCAGTTTTTGTACCGCAATTCTTACAGTAAGCATCTTTTTTAGATATTTTTGCACCGCAAACTGAGCAAAAGGTACAACTCTGCTTGGCACACAGTTTTTCCTGTTCCTGTTCTATTTTATCCAACAAAAAAGTAATTGAATTGAAACATTCTGCCAAATCAAGTTCCTGCAAACAGCCTCTGTTTGCATACACCGTCTTGCCTAACTCTGTATATGCGTCATTTAAGTCGTTTTCTATGGTTGAAAGGTTGTAAGACATTTTTGCGGTTTCAACAGCCGAATTTGCTTTGCCAACTGCTAAGTGGAAAACATTTGTTGCTTTCTCTGAAATTTTATCAAAATCTATTTTCAAAAATATAACCCCTTTCGTTATTGTTCTACAATTTATTATATTCTGAAGAAACAAATAGCGTCAATTATAGTATCTACGTCGCATGTTACCGTTACTTTACATAATTATAACATAAATGTTACAAATAATCAATATATAAATACCAAAATCATAAAAATTGTAAAAAAAAATATACTAATGCTATTGTTCAATTTTCACAAAAATTCCATAAACTTATTGACAAATTCAACAAATTTTTTTAAGATGATTGCATAGGGAGTACAATACGGAGACAATTAAGAGTACTCAAAAAAGGCGAAGGGGATAGAACTATGAATATTACAGATATTAGAGTAAGGAGAATCACTTCTGAGAGCAGAATGAAAGCAGTAGTTTCTGTAACATTTGATGACTGTTTTGCAGTACACGACATCAAAGTAATAGAAGGACAGGACAAACTTTTCATTGCTATGCCGAGCAGAAAAACGGCTGAAGGCGAGTTTAAAGATATTGCTCATCCGATTAATGCTGAAATGCGTGAAACTCTCCAGAAAGCAGTTCTGGCAAAATATGAAGAGTCTTTAAATGAAGTAACTGAATAATTGTTTGGGGTCATCGCAGAGGTGAC
>CAKSDT010000022.1 GCA_934446135.1 uncultured Clostridia bacterium | reverse complement strand
GTAAGGGTAGGGGTTATAGATTCCGGTATTGCTCCAATACCGGAACTTAAAAATAAAACAATGGCAGGCTATAATTTTGTTTCAAACAACCTTGTAACATATGATACTTTGGGTCACGGCACATTTTCGGCGTCTGTTATCGCCTCTGAAACTTACGGGGTTGCCCCCGGTGTAAAACTTATTCCTTTAAAAGCGTTTGACGGAAAAGAAGGTGACCTTTTTGATGTGTTAAATGCTCTGAAAAAAGGAGTTGAGGAGTATAATCTTGATGTTATAAATATGAGCCTCGGCACTGCGGAATCGGAATTTTTAAGGGACAGTATAAATGCTGCTCTGGCAAAGGGAATAATAGTGGTTGCCGCATCCGGAAACATAACAAAAAATGATGACGGAACGGATAATAACGATATTATGTATCCTGCCGCGTATGACGGCGTAATAGGAGTGGGAGCGGTAGATAAATACAAAAATGCCGCCTATTTTTCAAGGCATAACAAGGGTACGGATTTTACTGCGCCGGGAGTTGAAGTAGACGGTTTTGACATAAAAGGAAACCCTGCATACGGCTCGGGAACGAGTTATGCAGCCCCTTATGTTTCGGGAATTGCTGCAATTGCAAAAGCGATAGATAAAAATATAACTCCAAAAGAATTTTATAATGTTTTAAAACAAACATCGGAAGATTTGGGCAATGCGGGTTATGATGAATATTACGGTCACGGGCTTGTTAATGCCGAAAGAGTGTTTAAATATCTGACTCAAAACAGCGGAATAATAGTAAAATCTTATGGAAATAACACATTTTACATATATAACAGCGGCGAAACACTAAACAATCTAATTTTTGCACATAGGTACTTAAATACGGACAGAACATTGTCGGAGTTTGGGTTTAAAGACGGTATGACCCTTAAAAAACAAACTCTTTTTGAATACTCGGTGCCTGTTTCGGAGGGTAGCCTTAAAGTTATGATTTGGAATCAAAATCTTGCTCCCTTGACACAATAAAAAGAATAGTCCAAAGGACTATTCTTTTTTTACTCTGTAATATGAAAATGATTTTTCTCCTATTGTTCTTGCAAGTTCTGCAATAACTTTTGCTTTGTCACGCTCGGTTAAAAAAGGTTTTTTCTCATAAACATAATTTTTAAATATTTCGCTTTTTTTCTGCGGAAAATTCTGAATCCATTTATCTTCGCAGTCAAGAGTTACGGCAAAGGGCAGTATTTTATAAAGATACATCGGGTCGTTTTCAATAAGTTCCGAAATTTTTTCCGGGGGAGGTGTTTTCATAAACCGTTTAAATCCCCTTATTTTTCCCATAAGAGATGCTGCATAGTCTGTTTTTCTTCCTATCAGTGCCGCAAGAGTCTGAGATGACAGAAGAATCCAGAGCGGAATTAAAACCGAAAACATATTAATTATTCCCGAATTGTTGATAAATCCCGTAAGCATAACCGAAATTCCGAATGATGCAAGGACTGAAAGCGAAGAAACAATTACAAACTGAGAATTTTTATAAATCTTTTTAGATGAAAAGTTGATAAATCTGTAAAGCACTGCACATGAAAGCACAAAAAGTATGATCGCAATTGCCGCCGCCGAAAATTTCAAAAGATTTAAAACCGAAGTTAAGACAATTATAAGCACACCCGAAATGATAAGCACAATTTCCGCAGTCTTTGAAAATTTTTCGCTTTGCGAGTTTTCAAGTATACGCTCTTTTATAAAACTTGAAACCACGCCTGCTTTCATTTTTTCTACCGTCAGATAATACTTGTTTTCCAACTGTTTTCCCGTAACGGAATTTCCGTCGCCGGCTTTAAAAAGTTCCTCAAAAGCAGACTTTATATAGCCGGGGCTTTCGGAGTTCATATCTTTTAATTTTGTGAGCGTATAATCGCTTCCGCCGCGGTGTGTGATTTTTACAAATCCGTCTATTGCCCAGCAAAGCACCATAGCCCCGAAAGTCTTGTCCGAAACGGTTCTTTTTGCTGCATATTCCGTTTCAATGGGAGAAAGGTTTTCAGGGGGATAAAACTCGGTTGTATAGATAATTTTCCCGTCAAGACCGAACCTGAAAAACAAAACAACAATAAATATTATTGCAATAAGCATTAAAATAATGTTAGCAAAAGTATATTCGGTTCCCTTATTTACAATATGTGATTTTGCGTTTTTAAAAGTGCCTTCGGGAAGTTTTATAACTGCGTAAATGGTATCGCCCGGCAAAAGGTCGCAGGCAGTAACCGTAATAACATTTTTTTCAACCGAATAATTAATATTGTCGCTTCCTTTGTCCGACTTGATTTCAATACCCTCGATTTTTTCTGTGGGAAGATTAATCTTCACATAGGCATTTGACACCGGAACAGTGCCCTGCGGTTCAACCAAATTTAAAAGGGCATAGTCCGCAGTTTTGTCAGAATCCTTTTTGCAGGTTAAAGTGTATTCGGCGGTAATTCTTGTTTTTCCCGATAACATTCCGTCACGCGGAGAAAATTTGACGGTGTCGCCTTTTTCATCTTTCATAATTGTAAAAAGGCAGTCTTTTACCGAAATATTGCCGGTTTTAAAACTGTTCTTTTCACCTTTTCCGGAAATTAAAAAGGATGCGTCTTTTCTCGCTTTGTAAAAATTAAAATCTGTTTTTGTTAAATATTTGTATTCTTTTTTTTGCGTCACTGTAATTTTTGCATAAAAATTGTCAACAAAAAACGGACTTTCAGCACAGACCGCGACACTTTGAAGCGTTAGAAGCAAAACTATAAATAAAATTCTGATTTTTTTCATCAAATAACACCTAAAATAAAATTTATTATTTCCTCTGGGTTTTCCAAAGAATGAGGATGATGTCCGCAGTCGGGTTTTGTTATGAGTTTAATATTGCCGCCGCCTTCCCTGTATTTCTTTTCAAATATCTCCATATTTTCGGAAAACGGGACAACAGCGTCTTTTAAACCGCATACCGTTACAATCGGAATGTTGTTTTTAAGAAGAATGTCAATTTTATCAATGGGATTGTCCCTGTAAGATAAAACCGTATGGCAGTTAACTCCCGTTTCCTTTTCAAAAAATTCAACATCAGGAGCACTTCCCGCACCGCTTCCAAAACCGTAAGGCCAACTTAAAATGTTAAGCACCGGTGCGTCAAGGTACAAAACGCTTACTTTTTCCGGATGCTTTGCGGCATAGTTTGAAGCATAAAGTCCGCCTCTTGAAAAACCGAACAAAACGCATTTTTCATTAAGCCCGTAAACATTTGTGAGGTAGTTGTGAAAATTATACATAACATCAACTGCACCGGGAGAACCAAAACGGTTTGAATTATTAACATATGCAATATAAAATCCCATTTCGAGAAGTTTTATGTCAGCGTAAGGAAATGCGTCAAAAAACTCGGCTCTGAAAACAAACGCGTTATCATCCCTCGGTTTGTCGGGTATAACAAGTATTGCTTCTCTGCCGTCAAAATCAAAATCGATTCTTTTTCTTCCGTTCCAAAGTGATTCAGTCATTTTTATATCCCCTTTTTACATAAAGTATATACCTTAAATAAATGAAAACAAGTTCACCCGTCAAACTTCCCGATGCGTCAATAAAAACATCGGTTAATCTGCACGACCTTCCGGGTACAAACATCTGATGAATTTCGTCAGATGCGGCATAAAGCACGCAAATAATGAGTGCAATCCAGAAATTTTTCTTATTGAAAGTTGAAAGACAGGCGGCAAGAACCAAAATTCCAAGCACAAAATACTCTGTAAAATGTGCAGTCTTTCTCACATATGTTTCGGTCTTTTTAAGAATATTTGCCTTTGCTTTCTTTTGTATCGGTAATTTTTTAACTGCGTTGTTTACAATTTTTGTAATAGCACCGCTTTGCTTTGACGATACCTTAGCGGGTTTTGCCGAAAGGCAGAAAATTCCTGCCATACAAATAAGCACCGCCGTCCACAATATAATTTTCTTTTTCATATGATAATCTCCTGATATTAAAAGGATAACATCTTTTGTGAAAAAAATCAACAATATAGAATTTTATTTTTCTGTAAATTGATTAATTTGGAAAAATAAGTCTGTTTTTGTTGACAATGTGAAAAAAGTGTGATACAATTCACCTGTAGTTAAATTTTGTTTTAAAAGTTTTACCAATATAGGTTCGGATAACGGCCCGAATGTTTCTACCGCTTCGCCTTTAAAATAGCGACTATTGGAAAAAGCGTTTTTTGATTTGGTGTGCTTGGCACACTTTCATCTTTTATTGGTAAACTTGTCATTTTGTGGCAGGTTTTTTGTGTTTTTAAGACTTTTTTTCGGAGGCGTTTTATGCAGGCATTGGAACAGAAAATTCTAAAAGAGGGACAAGTTCTTCCCGGCAATATTTTAAAAGTCGGAAGTTTTTTGAACCAAAAGATAGATATTGATTTTCTTTTTGAAATGGGAAAAGAAATTGCAAGACTTTTTGATTCAGTCGGTGTAACCAAAATTTTAACAATTGAAACTTCTGGGCTTCCCATTGCGGTTGCAGCTGCTAAATATTTAAAAGTTCCGGTTGTGTTTGCAAAAAAACACAAGTCAAGCAATGTTGACGGTGAAGTTTACACTGCAAGTATTCACTCATTTACCCACGGCAATACATACACGGCTATGATTTCAAAAGATTATATCGGAAAAGAAGATAAAATTCTTATTGTTGACGATTTTCTTGCAGTCGGAAATGCACTAAAGGGACTTATAGAGATTACTGAAAAATCAGGTGCGGAACTTAAAGGCTGTGCCATTGCAATAGAAAAAGGATTTCAAAAGGGCGGGGATTTGCTCCGTGAAAAAGGAATTAAGGTTGAGTCGCTTGCGATAGTTGAGTCTATGACGGATTCTTCTCTTACTTTCAGAAAATAACACTGTTGTAAATTATATTTACATAAAAAATCAATTTGTGCCGAAAGGCAGGAGGTAAGTTTTTATGAAAAAGGTCATTTCTTTATTAATGGCAATGGTAATGGTTGTTTCCCTGGTTGCTCTTACAGCATGCGGAGACAAAAAAGAAGCGGGTAACGCTAAAGACATCAAAATCGGTTTTATTTGTCTTCACGATGAAAACTCAACATATGACAAAAACTTCATCGACGCAGCAAAAGCAGCACAGAAAGAACTCGGTCTTTCAGACGACCAGGTTATGTTTAAAACAAACGTTCCGGAATCAAATGAATGCTACGAAGCAGCAGCAAGCCTTGTTGACTCAGGCTGCAACATCGTATTTGCAGACAGTTTCGGTCATGAAGACTTTATGATTCAGGCAGCAAAAGAATTTCCTGATGTAATCTTTGCTCATGCTACAGGCACAAAAGCACATACAGAAAAACTTCCTAACTACTTCAACGCATTTGCTTCAATTTATGAAGGAAGATTTTTGGCAGGTTATGCAGCAGGCCTTAAAATCGCTGAAATGATTGAAAACGGCGACATCACAGCAGCACAGGCTAAAATGGGTTATGTAGGTGCATTCCCTTATGCAGAAGTTAAATCGGGTTACACATCATTCTTCCTCGGTGCAAGACATGCTTGCCCTGATGTAACAATGGAAGTTAAATTTACAAACTCATGGTTTGACATTGCAGCAGAAAAAGAAACAGCAAACGCTTTAATCGCAGACGGATGCGTACTTATCAGCCAGCACGCTGACTCAGAAGGTGCTCCTAAGGCTTGCGAAGAAGCAAAAGTTCCTAATGTTGCATACAATATGGACACAAGAGACTGGGGCCCGAACTCAGCACTTATTTCTTCAAAAATCAACTGGGCACCTTACTTTGAACACCTTGTAAATTCTGTTAAAAACGGAACTCAGATCGAACAGGATTACTGCAAAGGCTTAAAAGACGATGCAGTTCAGATTTTGGGACTTAATGACAAAGTTGCAGCAAAAGGCACAGAAGCAAAATTGGAAGCACTTAAAAAAGACCTTATCGACGGAAAAATTAAAGTATTTGATACAAAAACATTTACCGTAAAAGGAGCAGAACTTACCGAATATATGGCTGATGTTGATTCAGACGCTAACTTTACACCTGATACACAGGTTGTTGAAAACGGCGAATTTGAAGAATCAAAATTCCGTTCAGCACCGTACTTTGATGTTGATATCGACGGTATCACAATCAAATAATTGAATTTGAATTAAACTTTATAAGCGGGGCAAAAAAGCCCCGCTTAAAGTTGTTTTATAAACATGGTTTTTATTTTGAGGAAAATCACTAAAAATGACTTTCCTGAAAATGAGAAATATTAAAGGAGGTAAATATTTTGAGTGCAGTACCTGCTATAGAACTTAAGAATATAACAAAAACTTTCGGAAAAGTAGTTGCAAACAAAGATGTATGTCTTACAGTTTACAAAGGCGAAATTCTTTCGGTTTTGGGCGAAAACGGAAGCGGAAAAACAACCCTTATGAATATGATTGCCGGAATATATTTTCCTGATGAAGGTCAGATATTCATAAACGGCGAGGAGGTTGTAATCCGTTCTCCGAAAGACGCGTTTACATATAAAATCGGTATGATTCATCAGCATTTTAAACTTGTTGATGTTTTTACCGCTGCGGAAAATATAATTTTGGGACTTGAAGATAAGGGCGAATTTAACATTAAAGCCGCTGCAGAAAAAGTAAGAAAAATCAGCGAACAGTATGGCTTTGAAATTGACCCTTACAAAAAAGTCTATGAGATGTCGGTTTCCGAAAAACAGACTGTTGAAATTATAAAGGTTTTATACAGAGGTGCCGATATTCTTATTTTGGACGAGCCTACAGCCGTTTTAACTCCTCAGGAAACAAGAAAACTCTTTAAAGTTCTCCGCAGAATGAGGGACGACGGAAAAGCAATAGTTATTATAACCCATAAGTTAAATGAAGTTATGTTGCTTTCGGACAGAGTTTCCGTTTTAAGAAAAGGCGAATATGCCGGAACGGTTAAAACTTCCGAAACAAACGAAATGGCTCTTACTGAAATGATGGTCGGCAAGAAAATAGTTTTAAATATTGACAGAAGTGAACCTAAAGATGTAACTGACAGGCTTGTTGTTGAGGATATTTCCTGTGTTAACAGAGAGGGAGTAACACTTTTAAATAATATTTCGTTTACTGCAAGGTCAGGCGAGATTTTGGGTATTGCAGGAATTGCCGGAAGCGGTCAGAGAGAACTTTTGGAATCTATTGCAGGACTTCAGAAAATTACAGATGGCAAAATTCTTTATAAAAACCCGAAAACGGATCAAATAGAAGATTTGAAGGACAAGACTCCGATGCAGATTAAAGAACTCGGCGTCAGACTTTCATTTGTTCCCGAAGACAGGCTGGGTATGGGTCTTGTAGGAAATATGGATATTGTTGATAATATGATGCTCAGAAGTTACAGAAAAGGAAAATCAGTATTTTTGCAGAGAAAAGCACCAAAAGATTTGGCAGAAGAGATTATTGAAAGACTTGAAGTGGTAACTCCGGGTGCAAATACACCGGTAAGAAGACTTTCGGGCGGAAATGTTCAGAAAGTTTTGGTAGGAAGGGAAATTGCCGCATCTCCCAAACTTTTAATGGCAGCATACCCCGTAAGAGGTCTTGACATAAATTCTTCCTATACTATATATAACCTTCTTAACGAGCAGAAGGAAAAAGGTGTAGCAGTTATTTTAGTGGGTGAAGACCTTGATGTTTTGCTTGGACTTTGCGACCGTATTATGGTCCTTTGCGGCGGCAAAATAAGCGGTATTGTTGATGCAAGAACGGCAACAAAAGAAGAAATCGGACTTCTTATGACTAAAACAGGCGAGGAGGTAACGGACGATGAGTAATACCAAAGAAAATCACGCAGTAAAAGAACCTCTGATACAGGTTTCTAAAAGAGGGGAAATGATTTGGTACAAATCATTTATCATAAGAGCGGTTGCAATACTTCTTGCTCTTATAGTTTCAGCGTTTGTTATAGTACTTTTGACGGGTTATGACCCTATAAAGGTTTATGTTGAAATGATAAAGGGAACATTCGGTTCCTCGAGAAAAATATGGAACACATTTCAGAAACTTGCGATACTTCTTTGTATTTCACTTGCTGTAACACCGGCATTTAAAATGAAATTCTGGAACATAGGTGCTGAGGGACAGACTCTTATAGGCTGTTTGGCGTCTGCCGCTTGTATGATTTATTTCGGCGACAAACTTCCGGCAGCGGTACTTATTCCTGTTATGCTTGTTGTTTGCGTTATTGCAGGTATGGTTTGGGCAATCATTCCGGCATTTTTCAAGGCAAAATGGAACACAAATGAAACACTTTTCACTCTTATGATGAACTATGTTGCAATGCAACTTGTTTCATTTTGTATAGTTTTTTGGGAAAACCCTAAAGACTCAAATTCAGTAGGCGTTATAAACAGTTCAACTCACGGCGGATGGCTTCCTGAACTTTTTGGTCAGAAATATCTTTTAAATATAATAATGGTTGCACTTGTTACGGTTGCGATGTATATTTATCTTAAGTACAGCAAGCACGGCTATGAAATTTCGGTTGTCGGCGAAAGTCAGAACACTGCAAGATACATTGGTATAAATGTTAAAAAAGTAATTTTAAGAACAATGGCTCTTTCGGGAGCAGTTTGCGGACTTGCAGGATTTTTGCTGGTTTCGGGAACTGACCACTCAATCACAACAAACACTGTTGGCGGTATGGGTTTTACGGCTATTATGGTTTCCTGGCTTGCTAAATTCAATCCTATCGTTATGACGATGGCATCTTTTCTTATTGTATTTTTGGAGCGTGGAGCAGGCGAAATTGCAACGGCTTTCCAGTTAAACGAAAGTGTATCGGATATTTTGACCGGTATAATTCTTTTCTTTATTATAGGATGTGAATTTTTTGTTCAGTATAAAGTAAGTTTCAGAAAACATCACAAACAGGAACAATAATAAATTGCCCGCAATTCGGGCGGAAAGGATTCGGTAAATAATATGTTTGCAACTATTATAAAAAAAGCAATTGAACAGGGTATACCTCTTTTGTTCGGTTCAACCGGCGAAATTATTACTGAAAAATCGGGTAATCTTAATCTCGGTATTCCGGGTATTATGTATATGGGCGGAAGCTGCGGAGTAATCGGTGCGTATCTTTATGAAAAGGCGGCAGAAACTCCAAATCCGGCACTTTGTATTTTAATTCCGCTTTTGGCATCGCTTGTAGGTTCTGCACTTGCTGCATTTATTTATGCTTTCTTAACAATAACACTCCGTGCAAATCAGAATGTTACAGGTCTTGCACTTACCACTTTCGGCGTTGGCTTCGGTGACTTTTTCGGAGGTTCGCTTACAAAAATCTTTTCAAACGGGGGAAATCTCTCGGTTAAAACAACTGCCGATTATTTTAAAACTTCACTCCCGTTTGCAAAAAATCTGGGTTGGTTCGGCGAAATATTCCTGTCTTACGGATTTTTGGCATATATTGCGGTAATTATTGCAATACTCGCTGCAATATTCTTAAAAAAGACAAGAGCGGGTCTTCATCTTCGTGCGGTGGGCGAAAACCCCGCAACTGCAGATGCCGCAGGTATAAATGTTACCAAATATAAGTATCTGGCAACTGTTATAGGCGGTGCAATAGCGGGACTCGGCGGTCTTTACTTTATCATCGACTATACAGGCGGCTCATGGACAAACGGCGGTTTCGGTGACAGAGGATGGCTTGCAATAGCACTTGTTATATTTGCACTTTGGAAACCAAATATCGGAATTTTGGGTTCTTTCCTGTTCGGCGGACTTTACATAGCATATTCATATATTTCGGGACTCAGCAGAAGTGCTGTTGCAATATTTAATATGCTTCCTTATGTGGTTACTATTTTTGTTCTCATACTCACAAGCATAAGAAACAGAAGGGAAAATCAGCCTCCGGCGTCGTTGGGGTTAGCATATTTCCGTGAGGAAAGATAACTAAGAATGGTAAATGTTGCTCCTGACCGTTTAATGGCAGAATTTAACTTAAAGAATTAACTGTGAGTAGAACTCCGCTTGAAATCAAGCGGAGTTCTCTTAATTTATGCCATTAAACTTTAAACAAACTTCACCGTCGGCGTATACATATACGCCTTCCGGTAACCCAAAGCCAAGGCTTTGGCTCGATTTGAACAGTCAGAACCAAATTTCCTCATTCTTGAATGGTAAATGTTGCCTAGACCGTTTAATGGCAAGGTTTAATTGTAAAATAAACTGTATGGAAAAAAACCGCTTAAATTAAGCGGTGTTTTTTGATATAAGACTTATTAAATTTTAGGCAAACAATGCCATTAAACTTTAGGTAAACGCTGATTTAGAAAAATGGTGAGGATAACTTGACTTTGTACCTAAAATGTGTTATAATCGGTGGAAATCAAAAATATGTTGCCGCCGGGTAACAATGCTTTGGCATTCTCGTATATCATTAGGCTTTAAAAGATATACGCTGAGTGTTATTTTTTTTGAAAGGAATTTTTTAATATGCTCAAAAATCCGTTTAAAACACTTACAAAAAAGGAATATGCCTTATGGATTATTTCGTTTACAGTGGTTATAATTTCAAATCTTATAACAGGTAAGTATGACATTTTTACGCTTTTGGGAACATCCGTAGGGGTTACTGCGTTAATTTTTGTTGCAAAGGGGAATGTATGGGGAGAAATTCTTTCGGTTATATTCAGCATTTTGTATGCAATAACTTCTTATGAGTTCCGTTACTACGGGGAAATGATAACTTATCTCGGAATGACGATGCCGCTCGGTATTATATCTGTTGTTTCATGGCTTAAACACCCGTCGGAAGAAAACGGTGCCGAGGTGAAAATACATATTCTTTCCCGTCTTGAAAGAGTGCTTTTATGGGTTTTAACCGCAGGTATAACTTTCATTTTTTATTTCATACTAAAATACTTTGACACTCCTAATCTTGCAGTTTCGACAATTTCTATAGCGACAAGTTTTTCGGCGTGTTATCTCGGTTTTTTCAGAAGCCCTTATTATGCAGTATGTTATGCAGCAAATGATATAGTTCTTATAATTTTGTGGGTTCTTGCATCTATGGAGGATTTATCATATTTTCCGATGATAATATGCTTCGTTATGTTTCTTGTAAATGATATTTACGGATTTAGACGTTGGAAAGTGCGGGAAAAAAAGCAAATAAGAAGTATAATGAAAAAATAAAGGGAGCGGGAAAACCGCTCCCTTCAATATTACATAAGTTCGGTTATTAAGTTTGAAAATTCTACCGGGTCCGAAACCGAAAGACCTTCAATTAAAAGTGCACTGTCATACATAACGGCAACATACTTTTTCAGTTTTTCCTTATCGTCTTCATAAAGTTTTTTCATTGTTTCGAACGCTTTATGATTTGTATTAATTTCAAGAACTCTTTCTGCCTTGACTTTGTTATCGTTTGGAAGAGCATTAAGGACTTTTTCCATTTCGATTGAGAGTTCGCCTTTATTTGTAATGCAAACCGGATGGTTCTTAAGGGAAGTTGAAGCCTTAACTTCCGAAACTTTATCTGAAAGTGACTCTTTTATAAAGTCAAAAAGTTCCTTGTTTTCTTCCAGGACTTTAGAGTCTTTTTCCTTATCTTCCTCGAAACCGAGGTCTGACGATGCCACAGACTTAAATTCTTTTGAATCATAGTTCATAAGCATCTTTATCGAGAACTCATCAATCTCATCTGTGAGATACAAAACTTCATAACCTTTGTCTGTAACTTTCTCAGTCTGAGGAAGTTTTTTGATTTTTGCGGTATTTTCTCCGCAGGCATAATAAATATATTTCTGGTCTTCCTTCATTCTTGAAACATATTCGCCGAGAGTTGAAAGTTTGTCCTCAAAGGATGATTCAAACATAATAAGGTCCTTTAAGTTTTCCTTATCTTTGCCGAAATCTGCATAAACGCCATACTTTAACTGCTTTGCGAAACTCTTGTAAAATTCTTCATAACCCTCTCTGTCATTCTTCTGGAATGTCAAAAGTTCCGATTTGATTTTGTTTTCAATTCTTGATGCAATTACTTTAAGCTGCCTGTCTTGCTGGAGCATTTCTCTTGATATATTAAGGGATAAATCGGCAGAGTCTACAAGTCCCTTTACGAAACTGAAACAGTCGGGGAGCAATTCTTTGCATTTTTCCATTATCATAACGCCGTTTGAATAAAGTGCAAGACCTTTTTCATAGTCTTTTGTATAATAATCATACGGTGCTTTTTTTGGGACAAACATAAGAGCAACATAGGAACAAACACCGTCTGCACTCGTGTGAATTACCCTTGCAGGTGCCTCAAAGTCGTGAAATTTGTCCATATAGAAATTATCATATTCCTCTTTTGAAATTTCCGACTTATTTTTTCTCCACAATGGAACCATACTGTTTAAAACAGTTTCTTCTTTAACGGTTTTTGTTTTTTCTTTATCATTTTCATCCGGAACTGTTTTAGTCAAATCCATCTTAATAGGATATTTTATATAATCGGAATATTTCTTAACTATTCCTTTAATTCTGTACTCCTCAAGAAATTCATCATAATTTTCTTCATCGGTATTCTTTCTTATGTAAAGCGTAATAACAGAACCTGTTTCTTTTTTGTCCGAGGGATTTACCGTGTAGCCGCTTGAACCTTCAGATTCCCATACAAAACTTTCGCTGCTGCCGTAAGCCTTGCTGTCAACCGTGATTTTTTCGGCAACCATAAACGCAGAATAAAAACCTACACCGAACTGACCTATAATATCAACATTTTCTTTAGGTTCGTTTTCATTCTTAAATGCAAGCGAACCGCTTTTTGCAATAGTTCCCAAATTGTTTTCGAGTTCTTCCTTAGTCATACCGATACCTGTATCGGTGACTGTGAGAGTCCTCTTTTCCTTGTCGATATCAATTTTGATGTAAAAATCATCTTTGTTAAATGTAATGTTTTCGTCCGAAAGCGAAAGATAATAAAGTTTGTCTATTGCATCAGACGCATTTGATAAAAGTTCACGCAAAAAAATCTCCCTGTTTGTGTAAATTGAATTAATCATCATATCCAAAAGACGCTTGGACTCTGATTTGAATTGCTTTTTAGCCATATATACCATATCCTTTCATATATCTGAACTGTTTATTTTTAAACGATATTAGCACTCTATGCTACTGAGTGCTAACTGTATTGTAGCACAAATTAAAAATTTGTCAATAGTATTGTAAAAAAAAATGAAATGTGGTAAAATGTAACGGAGAATGGAATGAATGGAGATTATTATATGGCAAAAAAAAGAATTTTCAGCGGAATCCAGCCATCGGGCGAAATTACAATAGGAAACTATTTGGGTGCTCTTAAAAACTGGACGAAACTTGTTGATGAATATGAATGTATATTTTCGGTTGTTGACCTTCACGCAATTACCGTAAGGCAAGACCCCGAAGAATTGAGAAACCGCTGCTATGCACTTCTTGCACAGTACATTGCCTGCGGACTTAATCCTGAAAAGTGCACAATGTTTATTCAGTCGCAGGTTCCTCAGCATACACAGTTATCATGGGCTCTCGGCTGCTATACTTATATGGGTGAGTTGTCAAGAATGACTCAGTATAAAGAAAAATGCCAGAGCCATGCGGATAATGTCAATGCCGGACTTTTTACATACCCGGTTTTGATGGCGGCGGATATTTTGCTTTATAATGCCGATTTGGTTCCCGTAGGACACGATCAGATGCAGCATCTTGAGATAACAAGAAATATTGCCGAGAGGTTTAACGGAATTTATGGCGATGTGTTCACAGTTCCGGACGCTTATATAGGAAAAGTCGGTGCAAGGATTATGGATCTTCAGAATCCCGAAAAGAAAATGTCAAAATCTGTTCCCCAGGGTTCTGTTGCACTTCTTGAAGACCCAAATTCTGTTATGAAAAAATTTAAAAGAGCAGTTACAGACTCTTTGTCAACAATAAAGTTTGAAGAGGGAAGACACGGAATAAACAATCTTATTTCTATTTATTCCTGCGTTGCGGGAAAAACTGTTCAGGAAGTTGAAGCAGAGTTTGAAGGAAAAGGTTACGGTGACTTTAAAAAAGCGGTAGGAGAAGCCGTTATTGCCGAACTCACGCCTATCCAGGAGAAGTATAAAGACCTTATGAACAACAAAGACTATCTTGAAAAAGTATTTACAGACGGTGCTGTGAAAGCAGAAAGCATTGCCGAGAAAACATTAAATACGGTTTACGATAAAATCGGCTATATTTTAAGGAAATAAGGGAGTAATTACATTGAAATTTGAGGTTTTAAGAATAGTTCTTGCGTTTACGGTGGCTTTTCTGGCGACATTCGCCTCAACACCGCTTGCTGAGAAACTTGCATATAAAATAGGTGCAATTGATATTCCGAAAGATTCCAGAAGAATGCACAAAAAGCCTATTCCGAGGCTTGGCGGAGTGGCAATATTTTTCGGATTTGTTGCCTCAATGCTTTGCTTTGCGGTAATGACTCCCGAGTATATCGGAATTATGATTGGTGCTACCATTATAGTTGCACTCGGAATTCTGGACGACAGAAAACCAATTAAAGCGATAATAAAATTTATGGTTCAGATTGTCGCAGCGGTGATTGTTGCTTATTTCGGCGTAAGAATTGAGATTTTTACAAATCCAAATCTGTTCTCGCCTGACAATTACCTGATTTTGGGAAATTTGTCAATTCCGGTGACTGTTTTGTGGATAGTTGCGGTTACAAATGCAGTTAATCTTATTGACGGACTTGACGGACTTGCGGCGGGTGTTGCCTCAATTTCCTCAATTTGTCTTTTGATTATTGCACTTATGGTGAGTGAAACAAACACGGCGATTTTTACTTGCTGTCTTGCCGGTGCCTGTCTGGGATTTTTGCCTTACAATTTTAACCCGGCGAAAATATTTATGGGTGATTCAGGTTCGACATTTTTGGGATTTATGCTTGCCTGTATATCAATAGAGGGCGTGTTTAAAGGATATGCGGTAATTTCTTTCGCCGTTCCGCTTCTTATTATGGCTCTCCCGATATTTGATACATCTGTTGCAATTTTAAGGAGAATTAAAAACAAAAAGCCCATTATGCAGCCTGACAGAGGGCATATTCATCATAAACTTATAGATATGGGATTCACTCAGAAACAGGCAGTACTCATTTTATATTCAATTTCCGGTCTTTTGGGACTTTCGGCAATTATACTCACGGGATTTGGAATATACAGGGCATTGGCACTTTTGTTTGTTGCAATAATCTTTGTTGCGGCAAGTTTTAAGTTTATGCCTGAAAAAGAAGATACAAACGAAACAAACTTAGATGAAAAGGATGGTAAAAATGATTAAAGTTATGACCATTTTCGGAACCCGCCCCGAGGCTATTAAAATGGCACCCTTGGTGAAGGAACTGGAAAAAACAGGAGGAATTAAATCAATCGTAACGGTTACTGCCCAGCACAGGCAGATGCTTGATCAGGTTCTTAAACTTTTTGATATAACGCCTGATTATGACCTTAATATAATGAAGGACAGACAGACTCTTGTAAGTATTGTAACAAATGCACTTTCGGGTCTTGATGAAATAATGAAGAAAGACCGTCCGGACATTGTTTTGGTTCACGGCGATACATCAACAACATTTGTGGGTGCTTTGGCAGCATTTTATAACCAGATTGCAATAGGCCATGTTGAGGCAGGTCTGAGGACTTATGATAAATATTCACCGTTTCCGGAGGAAATGAACAGACAACTCACCGGCAGAATGACAGATATGCACTTTTCGCCTACTGTTAAAAACAAGAATAACCTTTTAAAAGAAAATATCCCTGAAGAAAATATTTATATCACGGGAAACACTGTAATAGATGCTCTTAAAACAACGGTAAGGGAAGATTATGAATTTGTTGACGAAACTCTTAAGAATACAGATTTTGAAAACAAACGGGTAATTTTGGTTACGGCACACAGAAGAGAAAATTTAGGTCAGCCTCTTGAAAACATATGCTCTGCTTTAAGAGAAATTGCACTTTCATATAAAGATGTGGAAATTGTTTATCCGGTTCACTTAAACCCGGCAGTAAGGGAAGTTGCTTTCAGAGTTTTGTCAGACCTTGATAATGTTCATTTAATAGAGCCTTTGGATGTTGAAGAACTTCATAACGCAATGGAAAGATGCTATATGGTTATGACAGACTCGGGCGGACTTCAGGAAGAAGCGCCGGCACTCGGCAAACCGGTTTTGGTGCTGAGAACAGAAACCGAAAGACCTGAAGCAGTTGAATCGGGAACTGTTAAAATTGCAGGCGTTGACAAAGATGTGATTTTAAATCTTGCTAAAGAACTTCTTGATAATAAACAGGAGTATGATAAAATGGCAAAAGCCGCTAATCCGTACGGTGACGGCACTGCGTCGGAAAGAATTGTTAAAGCAATTTTAAGCAGGTTCAACGGAACAAAAAGACCTGAGGATTTTCTTGCGTAAGATAAATTGGGGCTGTAATACAGCCCCTTTTTGATAACAGGAGTTTGATATGTTTAAACTTAATTATCCGTATAAAATATATGAGTTCGAAGAACTTTCTTCCACAAACGATACTGCAAAAAAATTAATTTTGGAAGAAAAGCAAAATCTTATTGTTGCCGCCAAAAGACAGACGGGCGGGAAAGGAAGAAAGGGAAGAAGTTTTAACTCGCCTGACGGCGGACTTTACATAAGTTTCGGGCTTAAACTTAATCTTGATATAAACGATCTGGTTAAAATCACAACCTATGCTGCGGTATGCGTTTTAAACGCGATAGAAACCTTATCGGGGGCAAACTGTGAGATTAAATGGGTTAACGACATCAGAATTAACGGCAGAAAAGTTTGCGGAATACTTGCGGAAAACATATATTCGGTAAAGACAAAAGAAAATTATACCGTTTTGGGAATCGGGGTAAATGTTTTGGGGACAGAATTTCCCGACAGTTTAAAGGATATTGCAACCTCGATAGAAAAAGAAACGGGGAAAAAGATTTTAATTTCAGACCTTGCATCTGAAATTGCAAACAATCTTAAGGACTATGATTTTTCAGACTATATGGATGAATACAGGGCCAAATCCTGTGTGATTTCAAAAACTGTAACAGTTATATCACCTAATGGAAGTTATGAGGCAAAAGCGGTGGGTATAACTGATGACGGAAAACTTAAAGTTGAACACAGCGGAAAATCAGAAATTCTGTTTTCCGGTGATGTAAGCATTAAAATATGAAAAGAGGAACACAAATGAAAACGAAAAATTTGATTATTTTTGCACTCTTAGCCGCAATACTTTGCGTGATATCGCCATTTTCGTTCAGCGTAGGAATTATCCCCGTAACGCTTGCGACATTTGGCATTTACTTAATAGCCTCTGTTTTTGATATGAAAACAGCAACCGTTTCGGTTCTTTTGTATGTGCTTTTGGGAACTTTCGGACTTCCGGTTTTTTCGGGATTTTCGGGCGGACTTCAAAAACTTATGGGTCCCACGGGAGGATATATTATAGGATATATACCTATGGCATTTATAATCGCCTTTATGCTTTCTCTTAAAAGAAACAGGATTGTATTTGCAACATCTTGCGTAATATCGACAGCAGTTCTTTATGCTATAGGCACATTGTGGTTTACGGTAAGTTCGGGCGAACCGCTTTCATATGCTTTGAAGGTCTGCGTTTTTCCGTTTCTGCCGGGAGATATTATAAAAATTGTTCTTTGCATTATAATCTCACCTTCAATTTTTAAGGCACTCAAAACTAATAAGATAATATAAAAATTGCGCCGCAGAAAAATTATGCGGTGCTTAATTTTTTATTACATTTTCTTCAGTAGGTTTTCGCCGACTTCAACTACATTTCCGGCTCCGACCGTTATAATAAGTTCGTCTTTTTGTGCGGTTTTTCTTATGTAATCTTCAATTTCTTCAAATGTTGCGATGTATTTTGCATCTTTTCCTCTTTTAACCAAAAGATCTGTAAGGTCGGTCGGTTTAACAAGACCGGTATCTTTTTCCCTTGCGGCATAAATTTTGGTTACGATTATTTCGTCGGCAAGGTCAAAACTTTCGGAAAATTCTTTTAAAAGGGCATGAGTTCTTGTATATGTGTGCGACTGGAAAATCACTCTGAGTTTTCCTTTGGCACAGCCTTTTGCCGCCGAGAGTGCGGCTTTTATTTCAGTTGGGTGATGAGCATAATCATCATAAATATATGCTCCTTCAAACATTCCCTTAAATTCAAACCGTCTTTCTGTTCCCTTAAATTCTTTTAAGACTTTTGCAATTGCTTCTTTTGAAGCACCGTAGGAATAGCAGGATGCCGCCGCCGCAAGCGAGTTAAACACATTATGCTTTCCGGGCACTGCCAGATTTATTTTTGTTATAAACCCGCCTTTGTAATAAAAATCATAAGACGCTTTTCCGAGATCGTCAAAGGCAATATTTTTTGCAACTGCGTCAAAGATATCTTTTGTGCCGAATGTTAAAACTTCACATTTTGCGTCTTTTACGGCTTTAAGAGAATTTTCATCTTCGCCGTTTACGAATACCTTTCCGTTTTCCGGAACAAGTGCCGCAAATTTTGCAAAAGCCGAGATGATATGGTTAATATCTCTGAAATAATCCAGGTGGTCTTCATCAACATTCAAAATTACTGCAGTATGAGGGTAAAATTTGAGAAAACTTTCAACATATTCACAACTTTCCGTTACAAATATGTCTTTACCGCCCATTCTTAAATTTCCGCCCAGTTCCTTAACCACACCGCCTATAAGGCAAGTGGGATCCAAGCCTGCTTCCTGCAGAATAAGGGAAACCATTGATGTTGTGGTGGTTTTTCCGTGCGTACCCGAAATGCAAAGAGGGGATTTATAAGCCCTCATAAGTTCTCCTAAAAATACGCTTCTTTCAACTATTTTAATATTGTTTTCAACCGCATAACAATATTCGGGATTATCCTTTTTAATTGCTGCCGTAAAGACAACTAAAGATGCACCTTTAACATTTTCTTCATTATGTCCGAAATAAACTTTTATACCCATATCGCAAAGTGCTTCTGTTATGTGAGATTTATTTATATCCGAACCTGTTACAGTATAGCCGTTTTTCTTAAGAATCATAGCGATAGATGACATACTTATGCCGCCTATGCCGATAAAATGAACACGGCCTTTTGCGTCCGCTCCCAAAATTTCCAAAACAATTACCTCCGATTATAGTTCATTATATGAACGTGGTTTATTTTTTGCCCTTTTGTTCTGATTTAATCAGTATAACAGAAATTAATTGTTTTTTCAATAAAAACTTGATTTTTTTCAACTTAAACTGTATAATATGCCTATTAAGTAAATATGGAGAGAATTATGGAAAAAAGAGAAGAAATTTTTAAAATTGAGGGCAGAAACCCTGTTTTTGAGGCACTGAAATCCGAAAGGGATATTGACAAAATATATATTCAAAAAGGAGAAGGGCATAAAAGTCTGGGTAAATTGATAAGAATTGCAAAAGAGAAAAAAATTCCGATTGTTGAAACTGATAAACGAAAACTCGACGAAATGTCCGAAACAAAGGCACATCAGGGCGTTATTGCTCATATTTCGCCCGTTAAGTATGCTTCTCTTGATGACATAGTAAGCATTGCCGAGAAAAAGGGAGAGCCTTTATTTGTTGTGGTTCTGGACGGAATAGAAGACCCGCATAATTTGGGTGCGGTTATAAGAACTGCAAATGCCGCCGGGGTCCACGGTGTTATAATTCCGAAACACAGAAGTGCATATGTAACTCCAACGGTTGTTAAAACTGCTGCAGGTGCCTGCTTTTATACGCCTGTATGCAAAGTCACAAATCTTTCGGCTGCAATAAAAAGACTTAAAGATGAGGGCGTTTGGTTTTACGGTGCCGATATGCACGGTGAAAAAAATCTGTTTGAAACCGATTTTTCGGGCGGTGTCGGCATTGTAATCGGAAATGAAGGAAAAGGAATAAGCCCCGTTATAAGAAAAGAATGTGATTTTACGGTAAATATTCCCATGGTAGGACAGACAGAGTCGCTTAATGCCTCTGTAAGTGCCGGAATTTTGATGTATCAGGTTTTAAAATCAAGACTTTAATGCAAAAATTCTGTCAAAAAAACCTGAAAAGACTTGATTTTTTTAAGCAAAAGGTTTATCATATAGTATATTTTAAA
>CAKSDT010000021.1 GCA_934446135.1 uncultured Clostridia bacterium | reverse complement strand
AGATAAAAAAATAATGCTTACCGAAAAGGGAATGGACCTTGCAAATTCTGTTATGTGTGACTTTGTTTAATTTTATATAAAAGGGAGAAATAATTATGTATTACAAGTATGATGATGAGAAAATTAATTATTACGGAAGATGGGGAAAATATGACTTCTGGGGAGCCGATGAATCTATGACTTCCACCACAACAGGTGCATATTTTGAGTTTACGGTTAAGGGCGGTTATGCTCTTATGCACTTCGGTCTTGAATTTATGGCACACCCGTATCCGCATCTTTATGTTTCTGTAGATGACGCTTGCAGCGTTGAAGTGCCTTTGGATAAAATGGTGAGAGTTAAACTTAACGATAACGATGCTCATAAGGTTACGGTTTTAATTAAAAGTGCGGTTGAGGCACAGCATAGATGGTATTCTCCGCTTGAATCAAAAGTTTCGCTTATGGGGATTGACGCTGAAGAGATGACGGAAACTCCCAAAGACAAAAGAAAAACAATGGAAATTGTGGGCGATTCTATTTCGGAAGGCGTTTTGATTGATGCCGGCAATACATATTATGCTATGGATGTTAAAAACAGAGTTTATCAAAACGATGTTACCGCAACATACGAATACCTTACCGCAACAGAATTAGGCTTCAGACCTATCATTATGGGTTACGGTGCGGTAGGCACAACAAAATCGGGTTCGGGAAGTGTTCCGAAGGCGGCATTGGCTTATCCGTACTGTTTTGACGGAGTTAAAACTACTTATGAAGACCCCGATGTTATTTTGATTAATCACGGTGCAAACGATGCGGGTGCAACTCCCGAAAAGTATACCGAAGAATACGGAAATCTTTTGGATACTATAATAAATATTCATCCTACGAGTAAAATTATTGTGCTTTCTGCTTTTTGCGGGGCACATACCGAGGCACTTGAAAAGTTTGTAAAAGAGTACAGCAAGGCAAATAACAAGGAAATTAGTTTTATAAGTTCTGCAGGCTGGATTCCAAAACAGCCTTTGCATCCTTTAAGAGACGGTCACAGAATTGTTGCCGACAATCTCAAAAAAGCGTTAAAAGAAATTTTATAATCTGAAAAACAGGCAGAAAAATCAAAAAATTTGATTTTTCTGCCTAAATTTTGCTTTTCTGTTAATATGTTCTTTTCTGTTTTTGCGTTTCGGAGTTTAACATTCCCTTAATTTTCATATCGGAAGTATCGCACAGGCAATTCTGAAATATATTATAAGGCTAAGTGCGTCAACTATGGTCGTAATAAAAGGACTTGCCATAACAGCAGGGTCAAAGCCCACTTTCTTTGCAAGCATAGGAAGTGTGCAGCCTATTGCCTTTGCCGCAACAACCGTTATAAAAAGCGTAAGGCACACGACAGCCGCAATAGAATAACTTACTCTGTCAATAATCAAAAGTTTGATAAAGTTTGCAAAGGCAAGAACAATTCCGCAAAGGGCAGAAACCCTTATTTCTTTCCACAAAACCTTAAAAATATCCGAAAATTCAATTTCGCCCAAAGAAAGTCCGCGGATAACGGTAACAGATGCCTGACTTCCGGAGTTACCGCCGGTATCCATAAGCATAGGTATAAAACTTGTAAGAACAACAAATTTTCCGAGTGCTTCTTCATATGACATAATAATTCCGCCGGTAAATGTTGCAGAAATCATAAGAAGCAAAAGCCACGGAATACGGTGCGTGAAAATGCTGAAAGTGTTTGTTTTAAGATATGGCTTTTCGGACGGGGTAATAGCCGCCATTTTTTCAAAGTCTTCTGTTGTTTCTTCCTGCATAACATCGAAAATATCGTCTGCGGTTATGATACCCACAAGCCTGTTTTCGTGGTCAACAACGGGTAGTGCGATAAGGTCGTATTTCTTAAACTTCAGTGCAACGGCTTCCTGTTCTTCACTAGTTATTGCGGATATTATGTTTGTATCCATAATATCTCCCACAACGACATCGTCTTTGTTCATAATAAGGTCTTTTAATGTCAAAACACCTTCAAGTTTCCTTTGGCCGCTTATAACATAACAGGTGTAAACCGTTTCTTTGTCAAGACCTGTTTTCCTTATATAATTAATGGCGTCTGCAACTGTCATAGTTTTTTTAAGAGCCACATATTCGGCAGTCATAATACTGCCGGCACTGTCGTCGTCGTACTTCAAGAACTGATTAATAATATTCCTTGTCTGCGGAGTTGCATTTTTTAAAATCCGCTTTACAACATTAGCGGGAAGTTCCTCAAGCATATCGACAACATCATCGACATAAAGGTCTTCAACAATATCTTTAATATCACTGTCATTGATATGTGAGATTATGAGTTTCTGCATATCAACCGAGAGTTCTGCAAAAACATCGGATGCCATATCCTTGCTCAGAAGTCTGAAAACCAAAATTGCCTTTTCGGGTTCCAATTCTTCCATATATTCTGCAATATCAAACTCATTTTCGTGCGAAAGTATTTCTTTTATCTGTTTGATTTTTTTGGTCTCAACAAGTTCGTTAAAATATTCTTTTTCATCAATAAGAACCGACATAGTTTCTACCTCCTTACTTCAAGAATTAATAACAATTATACTATATTTTGCGTAAAGTGTCAATGTATATACATTCATAGTAAAATAGGGTAATAAAAAAAGGATAACAACAGTCATCCTTGATTTATTCATCAGCAATATTAAAAACCTCAGCCTTAAATTTTACGCAATAGCGTTGTATTTAAGAGTCATCTGTGATTTCTTTCTTGCAGCAGTATTCTTTTTAAGGATACCTTTAACAACAGCCTGGTCGATTGTCTTTACAGTTACTTTGTAAAGTTCCTGGCACAAAGCCTTGTCACCCTTTTCGCAAGCAGCGTTAAACTTTTTGATAACCGTTTTAAGGTTTGTTTTTGCAGCCTGATTTCTTTCAGCGTTTCTTGCAGCGACAAGAACTCTTTTCTTTGCTGATTTGATATTTGGCACAGTCATTCACCTCCGAAAAAGTAATAAAATACATTATGTTAATTGTTTTTTAACCAACAAAACATATACTTACACATAAGCAAATGATATTTTACCATTAATTTACCGAAAATGCAAGTCTTTTTTTAAATTTTTGTAAAAACTTTGGATTTACAAAGTACATAATTTATGTTAAAATCATAAAAAAGGCAGGCGATAATTGTGAAAAAAGGGAAAATACGGAATATTAAATTTAAACTCTGGCGGGATGAAAAAGGCAGACTTACCGGGTTTGACATATTTAAAATCATACTTTTGGTGTATAACCTGTGGTCTATTTATGTCCTTACCGCACTAAGGTATATGCTTACATTTTCGGATGCTTCAACTGTAACCGGTACATATAAATTTTTCGAATTTACCACTAAGTGGTATGCAAACGGAATAACACTTTTGGCAACATATATGATTTGTTCGGCGGCTTTTGTTTTTTCAGCATACAATTATGTTCTCAAAAAAATAAAAAAAGCAAAAGGTTTTTGGGGCAAAACTTCAGACCAATATCTTTCGCTTATGATGGCAGTTTCAATATTCAATATTTTGATGTGGCTTCTCCTTCTTTTTAATAATTGAAATTTTTGTAAATTGAAAGTTGGAAAAGTCTTAAATATGTGATATAATCGTATCTGAAAATTATCAGGAGGAAAACACTATGAGTAAAAGATTTTTGAGCCTGCTTATGGTGTTTATGCTCTGTCTATCTACGCTGCCTTCAGCGGCATTTGCAGAGAAGGTCCAAACAGAGCGTCCTCGGTGCAGGAGCAGCAAGAACCTGACCTTTCGGCAACCGTGCAAGAGCAGCAGGAAGTTGAAACTCTGCCGGCTGTGCAAAGCGGATTTATTTACCCCTCTTCCGGCAGCACTGCAGAATACCTTATCGGCGGTGCATTAAATGTGATAAGTGGCGGAGTAACAGTGAGTGAGGTCGGCAACTACACCGTAACGGTTGTATGCGAAACAAAGGATACAATTTACAGCGGTTTGGCAGATTATACAATAAATCCAAAGCCGATAAGCAATGTTGATTTGCACCTTGACGAAGACAGTTTCACCTATAACGGCGGCGGACAAAAGCCGAATATAACGCTCAAGATGAACAGCACCGACCTGACAGAAAATGATGATTATACCGTTACCTATCCGACCGATATGACAAGTGTCGAAACAAAGGTAATTATAATTGAGGGTATCGGTAATTTCAACGGAGAAAAGACGGTAAACTATCAGATTAACGAAGCAACAGTCAAAGTAAAACCGAAGGACATTTCCAAAATTTACGGAAAGACGCCGGTATTTGCACTTGAAAGCCAAAGCCCCCTCACCACAGAGGCGGAACTTGAAACACTTGCAAATTCTGCAACATTTGAAAGTGAGGGTGCAGAACTAACCGCTCATGTCAACGAAAACGGATATGTAATTTCAGTTCGGCTTACAAGAAACCCAAACTCAGGCCTTAATCCCAACCTTATTTTTGAGGTTGACGGCACAGGCATATTGACAGTTGAAAAGGCAGACCTTACTGTTGCGATAAATTCTGTAATCGGCGTTATGCTAATCTTATTGAAAAAAGACTTGATTTTTTCTGATAAGTGTGGTATACTTTTTTAGAACATAATAATGAGACTTAGGGTGAGCATTTGTTGCTCACTCTTTTGTTTGCAGTGAAGGAGGAGAGTAATGGCAAGTATTGAAGAAAAAGTAACCGTTATTGCAGAGCCTATTGCACAAAACCTCGGACTTATGATTTATGATGTTGAATTTAAAAAAGAAGGTCCGGATTATTTTTTAAGAGTGTATATTGACAAAGAAGACGGTTTTATTACTATTGACGACTGTGAGAGCGTGTCAAGACCCTTAAGCGATGCACTTGACGAGTATGACCCCATTGACAAAGCATATTATCTTGAGGTTTCTTCTCCCGGGCTGGAAAGAAAACTTAAAAAACAGCGTGATTTTGAAAGATTTTATGAAAACCGTGTGTCGTTAAAACTTTATTCGGCAATCGGCGGAAGTAAAAATATTGAGGGTATATTAAAACTCCGCACGGAGGAAAACACAGAAATTATAACAGACGGCGGCGAAACTGTTTTGGTACCCAATGAGAAAATCAGTCAGGCAAAACTGGCACCTGAATTTTAAAAAGGAGGAAATTTAGAAAGTGGATAACAAAGAATTACTTATATCTTTAAAATTACTTGAAAAAGAAAAAGGCATTGACCAGGAATATATGATCAGTGCTATCGAGGCGGCTCTTGCCATTGCATACAAAAAAAGTATGAAAGGTTTAAGAGGTGCCGATGTTAAGGTTGAAATGAACAGAGAAACCGCAGATGTCAGAGTTTTCAGGTATTGCCCCGTAGTTGACAACGGATTGGGTCAGGAGGGCGAATATGACCTTGACGAGGCAAAAGAGATTAATCCCGATTATGAAATCGGCGATGTTGTTGTTGAAGAAATAGACCCGGCACCGTTTTCAAGGATTGCGGCACAGACGGCAAAACAGGTTGTTCTTCAAAAACTCCGTGAGGCTGAAAGCGGAAAACTTTATAATGAATTCAGAAAAAAGGAAAATACGGTTATAACTGCAACGGTAAGAAGAATAGAAAATAATAACATAATAGTTGATACAGGCGATTTTGAAGCCGTAATTCCTCCCAAAGAACAAATTGAAGGAGAAAAAATCAAAGAGGGCGATAAGTTAAAACTTTATATTGCAAGAGTAAATAAAACAAATTACGGCCCTCAGGTGATAGTTTCCAGAAGCAATTCCGGAATAGTTGAAAAACTTTTTGAAAATGAAGTTCCTGAAATCACGGACGGAACAGTCGAAATTAAATCAATTGCAAGAGAACCGGGTTCAAGAACCAAAATTGCAGTTTATGCACAGGATCCGAATGTTGACCCGGTGGGTGCCTGTGTTGGACCTAAGGGACAAAGAGTTCAGAATGTGGTTGATACATTAGGCGGCGAAAAAATTGATATAATAAGATGGAATGAAGATCCTGCAGAATATATAAGTGCGGCTCTTTCACCTGCAAAAGTTATTTCAATCGATGTATCGGAAGAAGAAAAATCGTGCAAAGTTACAGTTCCTGCTTTCCAACTTTCGCTTGCAATAGGCAAAGAAGGACAAAACGCAAGACTTGCGGCAAAACTTACGGGCTGGAAAATAGACATAAAGCCCGAAGACAATGTTAATCTGGAGTTTTAATATGAATGATAAAGTACTTATAAGAATGTGCGTTTGCTGCAGAAAACAAGACTTAAAGCAAAATCTTATAAGGGTGTTTAACAATTCGGGAAACGCAGATTACGACTGTACGGGAAAATCGGGCGGCAGAGGGGCATATATATGCTCGCCGGAGTGTCTTAAAAAGGCATATAAAACCGGAAGGCTTGCAAAAGCATTGAAGTGCGGCGTGTCCGAAAAGACTTTAACCGTGCTTGAAAGGATATTTGAAAGTGGAAATTAAAATGCTGAGACTGCTTGGATTTGCAACCAATGCAGGAAAGGTTATTACAGGCATATCGCTTTGTGAAAAAGCAGTTAAGCAAAAAAAGGCAAAACTTATAATTTTAACAAGGGAGACCGAAAAGGGAACCTTGGAATTATTTTCAAAATATAATATTCCGACAGTTTTTGTTTCGGATAAAGAAACGCTCGGTAAATATACGGGAAAAGGATTCAGATCGGCTGCAATCGTTACCGATAAAGGTTTTGCCGACGCTATTTTAAAGGAAAGCGAGGAAGTTTAATGTTAGAAAAAATTAAAGTTCACGAACTTGCGAAATCTTTGGAAATGCAAAGTAAAGATATTGTTGCAATTTTAGGAGATTTTGGAGTAACAGTAAAAAACACATCAGTTCTTGATGAAAATCAACTTGATATAATATTTGAAGTTTTAACGCAGAAATTTGATAAAGGCGGAGATTTTGCAATTCCGAATTCCGAATTGGGGTACGGAAATATAGAAAAGAAGAAAGAGGAAATTCCGGAAATCAAAGAGGAAACTGCAAAAGAGGAAAAAACGGAAAAAACAGAGCCGGTAAAGCGGGAAAAACGCGAAAAGAAATCTCAGCCAAAAAAAGACAGAACAAATGTTGTTGTAAACACCCGTTCGGAAGAAATTGATGTTAAAAAGATTGAACAGATTGAACATATAACCGAAATGGTTTCGGATAAATTAAAAGATAATGTTCAGACTAAACAGAAAATCAAAAAAGGCGGACAGAACAGATTTTCAAACAAAAGAGATAAACGCTTTGAAAAACAGACAAAGAAAATGGAAATCAAACCGGTTAAACTTGAAATCGAAGTTCCGGATACAATTTCTGTCGGAGAACTTGCATCAAGACTTAAAAAGACAGCCGTTGATGTAATAAAGAAGTTAATGGAACTCGGTCAGATGGCATCTGTAAGCGATATTATCGATTTTGACACCGCTTATCTTATCGGTGAAGAATTCGGTGCAACCGTTAAAAAGGAAGTTATAATAACTGCCGAGGATACTCTTACAATGGATATTGAAGATAAAGAGGAAGATTTGGTTCCCCGCTCACCTGTTGTGGTTGTTATGGGGCATGTTGACCACGGTAAAACTTCACTTCTTGACGCAATCAGAAACACTCATGTAACAGACGGCGAAGCCGGCGGTATTACACAGCACATCGGTGCTTATCAGGTTGCGGTGAAAAACAGAAAACTTACATTTCTTGATACACCGGGTCACGAGGCGTTTACGGCAATGCGTGCCAGAGGTGCACAGGTAACAGATATTGCAATTTTGGTCGTTGCGGCAGACGACGGTATTATGCCTCAGACTATAGAGTCTATAAACCACGCAAAAGCGGCAGGCGTTTCAATCATAGTTGCAATTAATAAGTGCGACACAGAAGGTGCTAATCCCGACAGAGTTATGCAGCAGCTTACCGAACACGAAATTATTCCCGAAGAATGGGGCGGTGACACAATCTGTGTAAAAGTTTCTGCAAAAACGGGAGAAGGAATTGAAAACTTGCTTGAAATGGTAAATCTTGTTGCGGATATGAAAGAATTAAAAGCAAATCCTAACAGAGCGGCAAGAGGTACTGTTATCGAGTCAAAACTTGATAAAGGAAGAGGCAGTGTTGCGTCTGTTCTTGTTCAGCACGGTACTCTTAAAATCGGAGATGTTGTTGTTGCAGGCACATCATTCGGTAAAGTAAGAGCAATGATAGACGAAAAAGGAAGAAGAGTTCAGAGTGCAGGTCCGTCTGTTCCTGTTGAAATTTTGGGACTTAATTCAGTTCCTTCGGGCGGCGACCTTTTCTATGCAGTAAATGATGAAAAACAGGCAAGAGATGTTGTTGAAGAAAGAATTGCAAACTCTAAGATGCAGGCTCAGCAGGAAGTTCAGAAAGCGTCTTTGGATTCGCTCTTTGCACAGATTGAAGAGGGTAAATTAAAAGACCTTAACATAGTAGTAAAAGCCGATGTTCAGGGAAGTGTTGAGGCTGTAAAACAGTCTTTGGAAAAACTTTCAAATGATGAAGTAAGAATAAGAATAATTCACGGCGGCGTAGGTGCGATAAACGAGTCCGATGTAATGCTTGCTTCGGCATCAGACGCTATTATAGTAGGATTTAATGTAAGACCCGATGCAAATGCCGCAGCATCTGCAGAGAGGGCAAAAGTAGAACTCAGACTTTACAGAGTAATTTACGATGCAATCGAAGAAATTCAGGCAGCAATGAAGGGACTTCTTGCTCCTAAATTTAAAGAAGTTGTCCAGGGTCGCGCCGAAATAAGACAGACATTTAAGGTTTCGGGCGTCGGAACAATCGGCGGTTCTTATGTTTTAGACGGTAAAATTTCAAGAAATTCGCAAGTAAGAATAGTCCGTGACGGTATTGTTGTCCACGAAGGCGTTTTAAGTTCATTAAAGAGATTCAAAGACGATGCAAAGGAAGTTGCTCAGGGATATGAGTGCGGTGTAGGCATTGAAAATTATAACGATATCAAAGAAGGCGACATCGTAGAAAGTTTCGTAATGGAAGAAATTGAAAGATAAGCCTTTGTTAAGGAGAAAGAAATGGGAAAATTCAGACAGCAGAAAATCGATGAAGAAATCAAAAGGGAACTTTGCTATATAATTCCCACGCTTAAAGACCCCAGGGTTAAAGGCGTTTTGGTTTCTGTTGTGTCGGTTGTTGTTACAAAAGATTTGAAATATGCAAAAGTATATGCTTCTGTTTTGGGGGATTCCGAAAAAGCAAAAGACGCAATTAAGGGACTTAATTCAAGCAGCGGATTTATCCGTCACGAATTGGGAGAAAGACTTAAACTCCGTGCACTTCCCGAAATAACTTTTGTTCACGATACTTCAATAGAATACGGGGCACATATAAATAAGGTTATAAACGACCTTAATATGGGTGAGAAAGATGATAAATAATGTTATTAAGGCACTTGAAAATGTGAAAAGTGCGGCGGTTTTTACTCACATTATGCCTGACGGGGACGCATTGGGAAGCAGTTTTTCTCTAAAGAATTTTCTTGAGGAGCAAGGAAAAAAATGCGATGTTTACATTGCAGACTCTGTTCCGGAAAGATTGAAATTTTTGTGCGGTGAGTATTTTACGGAGTTTTCGGACAAAAATTATGACACATTTATCGCACTTGACGCAGGCGACCTTAAAAGGCTCGATTATTACGGCGAAGTTTTTTCGGAACAGAAAAACACACTTTTGATTGATCATCACGCAACCAATACAAAATTTGCATCAATAAATTATGTTTTGCCCGACGCAAGTTCCACCGGTGAAGTTTTATTTGAAATTTTTAAAAAGGCGGGTTACAGATTTTCGAAGGAAACGGCAAAATGCCTTTATGCCGCCATTGCTTCGGATACGGGCTGCTTTAAGTTTGAAAGCACCGGGGTGAAAGGGCACATTTATGCGGCGGAACTTATTGAAACCGGCATAAATTTTGCGAAAATCAACAGACTTTTGTTTGATACCGAGGAGAAAAATGCCTATAAATTAAAAGGTTATGCCATGTCTGTTATAAAGTATTTTGCAGAAGGTAAGATAGCGTCTGTTACCGTAACAAACGACGACCTTTTAAATTTGGGCTGTAAATATGAGGATACCGAGGGACTTTCTGATGTTCCGAGAGTTGTAAAAGGTGTTGAAGTAGGCCTTATCTTAAAAGAGTTCGGTGACAAAATAAAAGTCAGTATAAGAACAAATGAGTATGCAGATGCAACAAAAATTGCGTCGGTTTACGGCGGAGGCGGACATATAAGAGCGTCGGGCTGTGTAAGTACCGATTCGGCTTCTGTTACGCTTGAAAAACTCGTAAAAAAGGCGGAGGAACTTCTTTAAATGGAAAACACTGTAACAGGAATACTTAATGTAAATAAACCTATCGGAAAATCTTCGGCTTTTGCGGTTGCGGTTGTAAGGAGAATTACAGGCATTAAAAAGGTAGGTCATACGGGAACTCTAGACCCCCTGGCAACAGGGGTTCTTCCTATTTGCATAGGGAGAAAATCAACAAGGCTTTCAGATGTGATTATGGCGGAAAACAAGCAGTACAGAACTGTCTTAAAACTTGGCGAAACCACTTCGACTCAGGATTCAGAAGGTGAAATCACTAGAAAATGCAATGTAAATGCAACTGAAGAAGATGTTAAAAAAGCAGTAAATTCGTTTAATGGCGAAATTACTCAGATTCCTCCTATGTATTCTGCCATAAAGATAGGCGGTAAAAAACTTTATGAACTTGCGAGAAAAGGAATTGAAGTCGAAAGAAAACCAAGGAAAATTACAATTTATGATATAAAGACAGAAAATATCGACCTTGTTAATAATGAAATTACTATTCTTGTTGATTGCTCAAAGGGAACATATATAAGAACTCTTTGTAATGATATTGGCGAAAAATTGGGGTGCGGAGGATATATGAAAAGTCTTGTCCGTACCAAATGCGGAGGTTTTTCAATAGAAACTTCGGTAACGCTTGAAGAATTTGAAGAACTTTGGAAAAGCGGGAAAGGAGAAAGCGTTTTAGTTTCTCCCGATAACTACATAAAGGATTGAATTTATGATTTCAAAGCACATCGATTTACTGAAAGAAAAAAACATAGTAAAAGAAAGCACGGTTGTTATGCTGGGAATATTTGACGGGGTTCATACAGCACATACACATCTTATAAAAGAAGGTGTAAAAAGGTCCGGGGAAGAAAACCTCGTTTCGGTTGTTTTTACTTTTGGTGTAAATTTGAAAAAAGGCGGAAGCATCACCGATAACTCTCTTAAGGAAAAATATATATCACAAACGGGTGCCGATATACTTGTTTATCAGGAAGTAAGCAGTGAATTTTTAAGTCTTGCTCCTGAGGACTTTTTTAAACTTTTAGTGCAGAACTTAAAGGTTAAAATAATATATGTCGGTGAAAATTATACTTTTGGAAAAGAAAAAACCGGGAACACGGAAGTTTTAAAAAAACTCGGAGAAAAGTACGGTGTTGAAGTAAATATGCTGAACCTTGACAAAAGAGGCGGTGAAGTAATTTCATCATCACTTATTAAAAAGTATCTTGGCGAAGGAAATGTTAAGAAAGCAAATTTATTTCTCGGCAGAAATTATGAAATAGAAGGCATTATACAGCACGGAAATCATATAGGGAACACAATCGGATTTCCTACCGTTAATATTTATCCGAAAAAAAATATGTTTCTTCCGAAATACGGAGTTTACAGGACAAAAGTTATAACAAAATACGGGACTTTTAAAGGGGTTACGAATATAGGTGTAAAACCGACCGTTTCAAAGCCGAGGCTTTCTGTTGAAACATATATTATAGGACTTGACAAAAATATGTACGGCGAAAAAATTACACTTGAAATTCTGGACTTTATCAGACCCGAAACTAAATTTTCTAATCTTGAACAACTTAAATTGCAGATTGAAAAAGACAAAAAAGAGGCGGAAAATGAAAATTAGAATTATTGCACCCGGAAAGATTAAAGAGAAATATCTTTCGGAAGGAATAAATGAATATAAAAAAAGAATTTCAAGATTTTCAACAGTTGAAATAATTGAACTTCCCGATGAAAAAATTCCCGATAATCCTTCGGGATCCGAAATTAAAAAGGTTTTGGAAAAAGAGGGAGAAAAAATTTTAAAAGCACTCGGTAAAGATGAATATATAGTAACTCTTTGTATCGAGGGGGAACAGGTGACAAGCATAGGTCTTGCCGATAAAATCCAAAGTATCACTCTTTCCGGCAAAAGCACTGTTACTTTTGTGATAGGAGGCTCGCTCGGAATTGATGAAAAAATAAAAAAACTCAGTAATTATAAACTCAGTTTCTCAAAATTGACATTTCCGAACCAACTTATGATAATGATACTTCTTGAACAAATTTACAGAGCATTTAAGATAAATAATAACGAAGATTATCACAAGTAAAATTTATTTGAAAAAACTATTGCATTTTAAAATAAAGTGTTGTATAATAACCGATGTAGAAAAAATGTAAAGGTTTTCATAAGCGGAAAACCGGTATTTTTGAGGTGACTTAGTATGAAACATAATTTGTGTGTAATAGGATACGGCGGAATGGGCGGCTGGCATACAAGACATGCTCTTAAAAGCGATGTTGTAAATCTTGCCGGCATATATGACATTAAAGAAGAAAGAAGAAAAGCGGCAGAAGAAAACGGCATTAAGGCTTATTCTTCGCTTGAAGAAGTTCTCTCTGACGAAAGCGTTGACCTTGTAACGGTTGCAACGCCTAACGATGTTCATGAAGAAATAGTAATAAAAGCGTTAAAGGCAGGAAAAAATGTTATTTCCGAAAAGCCTGTAACACTTTCTGTAGAAAGCCTTGAAAGAATGATCGAGGCGTCAAAAGAAGCGGGAAAACTCTTTACTGTTCATCAAAACAGAAGATGGGATGTAGATTTTCTTGCAATGAAACATTTAAGGGAAACAGGTGAACTCGGCGAGTTTATCAATATCGAGTCAAGGGTTCACGGCAGCCGCGGAATTCCGAGCGATTGGAGAGGAATTAAAAAATACGGCGGCGGTATGCTTTATGACTGGGGTATTCATTTGATTGACCAGATACTTCAGATTTTCCCTGAGAAAGTTACATCGGTTTACTGCACTTTTGACCATATAACAAATAAAGAAGTTGACGACGGATTTAAACTTAATCTTACATTTGAAAACGGTGCAACGGCTTATGTTGAACTCGGAACATATAATTTTATTGCTATGCCGAGATTTTATCTCAGAGCCAAAAAAGGCACTGCACTTATTGAGGACTGGACACTTCCGTGCAAGGTTGTTAAATGCAAAGCATGGCACGAAAACGATGTTCTTCCTGTTCAGACTGCAGCGGGTTTAACAAAGACTATGGCACCGAGAGATGAAATAACAACAGATACTTATGAAATCCCTATTCCTAAATCGGATGTTCACGATTACTACAGAAACTTCTGCAGAGCGATTGAGGGAAAAGAAGAGCAGATTGTTACACATACTCAAATGATGAGGGTTCTTAAGGTTATTGAGGCTTGTTTCAAATCGGTTGATGAAAAGCAGGTAATACCTTTTGAAGATAAATACACAAAATAAAGTTTAATTCAGACGGCGGAATGAGTTTCATTCCGCCGCCGATTTTGTAAAACATTGGAGGAGATTATTTGGAAGAAAATACAAAAGAAAATAAGATGGGAACAAAAAATGTAGGACCCCTGCTTATGGGTATGGCGGTTCCGATGATGATTTCAATGCTTGTTCAGGCATTTTACAATGTTGTTGACAGCGTATTTGTTGCAAAAATAAGCGAGGACGCATTAAATGCAGTGTCTTTGGCATTTCCGCTTCAGAATTTAATGATAGCCTTTGCGGCAGGTACATCAATCGGTATGAATGCACTTTTGTCGCAGTATCTCGGTGCAAGAAAGCATGATAAAGTTACCAAAACCGCAAGTGTAAGCGTGGTTCTTTTTGGGCTTACCTACCTTTTGTTTTTTATAATCGGATTGTTTTTTTCTGAAATGTTTTTTAAATCTCAGACGAATGTCTTGAGCATAGTAAAGGACGGCACAGATTATACGAGAGTTTGTCTTTGTTTCTCGTTTGGCATTTTTGGACAGTTTTTGTTCGAAAGAATGCTTCTTTCAACGGGTAAGACTCATCTTTCAATGATTACGCAGATAATAGGTGCGGTTACAAATATCATAATGGACCCTATCTTGATTTTCGGACTTTTGGGTGCTCCGAAACTCGGTGTTAAAGGTGCGGCAATTGCAACCGTTATGGGACAGATTCTTGCGGCAATAGCGGCATTTTTAATGAACCATTACAAAAATCCGGAAATAAAAATAAGGAAAAAATATATAAGGTTTAATAAAGAAGTTGCCGGAGAAATCTATAAAATCGGTTTTCCGTCAATTGTTATGCAGTCTATAAGTTCTGTTATGACCTACGGAATGAATAGAATTCTTATAGGTTTCACAACAACTGCAACAGCGGTTTTCGGTGCATATTTCAAACTTCAGAGTTTCGTATTTATGCCGGTATTTGGTTTAAACAACGGTATGGTTCCCATAATTTCTTATAATTACGGTGCAAAAAATGAAGAAAGAGTTAAAAAGACAATAAAGTATGCAATGATTACGGCGGTTTTAATTATGTTTGCGGGATTTTTGGCATATGAATTGATGCCCGATGTTCTTTTGGGACTTTTCAGTCCGTCACAGGCAATGCTTGAAATAGGCGTTCCGGCACTCAGAATAATAGGTTTTCATTACCTTTTGGCCGGAATATGTATAATAGCGGGTTCAGTTTGCCAGGCAATAGGAAATCCTGTTCACAGTCTTATAGTTTCTGTCTGCCGTCAGTTGGTGGTTTTGCTTCCGTCGGCATACATTCTTTCAAAAACCGGAGTGCTTTCAAATGTCTGGTACTCATTTTTAATCGCAGAAACTGTTTCACTTACGCTTAGTATTATCTTCCTCAAAAAAACAATGAAAAGGGTTGAGGAGGATATGAAAGCCTAAAATTAAATTGCCCCGAAATTCGGGGTGATTTTTTTTGTTGAAAAATAAAAAGAAATGTGGTAAAATAAACTATTATATAAAAAAGGACGGAAAGTATGAGAAACAAAACAGTTACGGCAACAATTTCGGCAATTATAAGCCAGACTATATTCGGTTTCAGTTTTATGTTTTCAAAAATTGCTTTGGAATTTGCATCTCCGGTTGTTCAGCTTGCAGACAGGCTTGTTCTTGCATTTATTGCATTAAATATTGTTCTTTTAACGGGGAAAGTTAAAGTCAATTTTAAGGGTAAAAAAGTTTGGAAAGTTTTCCTTTTGGGACTTTTTCAGCCGACTCTGTATTTTATTTTTGAGAGTTACGGAATAAAACTCACAAACTCAACATTTTCTTCTGTTATGATTGCACTTGTTCCGGTTGTTTCACTTGTGTTTGCAATATTTATGCTCAAAGAGTATCCGTCTTTTTTGCAGGTTGTGTTCAGTATTCTGTCGGTTTCCGGCGTAATTATTATGGCACTTCAGGGAAACAGACAGGGAATTGTAACGCTTTCCGGAATACTTCTTTTGTCGGGAGCGGGTCTTACCGCAGTTTTATATAATATAACAAGCAGAGGCATATCTGAGGAGTTTACGCCGTTTGAGAGAACATATGGAATGTTTTTGGTTGGAAGTGCGGTATATCTTATAATTGCACTCATCGAAAATATAGATAATCCTGCGGAAATTCTGGTTCCGTTCACTCATATGGAATTTTTGGGAGCAACACTTTTTTTAAGTATACTTTCATCAGTTGTTGCATTTATGCTTTTAAACTATACGAATACATATCTTCCCGTTGCAAAATCGACATCATTTTCAAATGTAACAACCGTTGTTTCGGTTTTTGCCGGGTCGGTGTTTATCGGTGAGCCGGTAACCGTGATAAGCGTGATTGCCTCATTTATGATAATAATAGGTGTTTGGGGCGTTCAGAAATTTAAAACAAAACTTGGGGCGGAGGAATAAAGATGCGTGCGGTAATAAAAGTGGGGACTTCAACTCTTGCACATAAAACGGGTCGAATTAATATAAGACGGGTTGAAAAACTTTGCAAAACATTAAGTGACTTGAAAAATGAGGGAAATGAGATAATTCTTGTTTCTTCGGGTGCAATAGGAATGGGGCTCGGAAAACTTATGATAACCGAAAGACCGTCAGATGTGCCCACAAAGCAGGCGGCAGCAGCAGTAGGCCAGTGCGAACTTATGTATACATATGACAAACTTTTTTCGGAATATAGGCATACTGTTGCACAGATACTTTTAACAGGCGGCGATATAGATAACGAAGAACACAGAAAAAATATTCAAAATACGCTTTTCCGTCTTTTGCAGCTTGGGGCACTTCCTATAATAAACGAAAATGATACGGTTGCGACAGAAGAAATCGTTATAGGCGATAATGATACTTTAGGTGCTGTTACGGCAAAAGCCGTTAATGCCGACCTTTTGGTTATTTTATCTGATATTGACGGGCTTTTTGACAAAGACCCGCATAGATTTTCTGACGCTGAACTGATTCACAAAGTTGAAAATCTTACCGATGAAATAAAGTCGCTTGGCGGCGGAACGGGTACGAAACTCGGAACGGGCGGAATGATTACAAAACTGAAAGCAGCCGAAATATGCGTAAATTCCGGTGTTGAAATGGTAATTGCAAACGGAGAAAGTCCCGAATGTCTTTACGATATTTTTGAAGGACTTGATGTGGGTACTAGATTTTTGCCTAAAAAATGATGTGAAAGGAGTCTTTTAATTGATTACAACACTTGAAATAATGAAAAATGCCAAAGCAGTTAAAAACGGTCTTGTGGGCGTTTCGGAAGAGAAAAAAAACGAAATGCTTAATAGTATGGCGGATTTGCTTGAGCAGGAGAAAGACCTGATACTTAATGAAAATAAGAAAGACTGCGAAATTGCAAAAGACAAGTTGAGCAAGGTTATGATTGACAGGCTGAAACTTGATGAAAAAAGAATTAAAGATATGGCGGACGGAATAAGGGAAGTGTCAAAACTGCCCGACCCTGTATCAAAAGTCCTTGATAAGACTGTAAGATCTAACGGACTTGTAATTGAAAAGATTTCCGTTCCTTTAGGCGTTGTTGCAATTATTTATGAAAGCAGACCTAATGTGACTTCGGATGCGGCAGCACTTTGTTTAAAGTCGGGAAATGCCTGCATTTTAAGAAGCGGAAAAGACGCTTATAATTCGGCAAAAGCAATAACGGACGCTTTAAGAAAAGGAATAAAAAAATCCGGATTGGATGAAAACCTTGTTCAGCTGGTTGAGGACACTTCAAGGCAGAGTGCAAAAGAATTAATGGAAGGCGTAGGTTATATTGACCTTTTAATTCCGAGAGGCGGAAAGGGACTTATTTCGGCTTGTACCGAGAATGCGAAAGTTCCCTGTATTCAGACAGGTACGGGAATTTGCCATATTTATGTCGATAAATCAGCGGATTTTGATATGGCACTCGATATAATAGAAAATGCAAAAACAAGCAGGCCGTCTGTTTGTAATGCAGAAGAAGTTTTGCTTGTTAACAGGGATATTGCGAAACAGTTTCTTCCCCTTCTCAAAAAAAGACTTGTTGACAACAGAGAAGAGAATAAAGTTGAACTCAGACTTTGCGAAGAAAGTATAAAAATAATTGACGGAGTAAAAGCCGAGAAAGACGATTTTGATACTGAGTTTTTAGACTATATTCTTGCAGTTAAGATTGTTTCGGACACCAAAGAAGCAATTTCGCACATAAGTGAACATTCAACAGGTCACAGTGAGGCAATTATCACAAACAGCGATGAGGATAAAAAACTTTTCACAACAATGGTTGACAGTGCGGCGGTTTATGTTAATGCGTCAACAAGATTTACTGACGGCGGAGAGTTCGGACTTGGCTGCGAGATGGGAATTTCGACGCAAAAACTTCACGCAAGAGGCCCTATGGGACTTAAAGAACTTAATTCTTATAAATATATTATTTTTGGAAACGGTCAGGTGAGATAAATGAGGAAAATAGGATTTATCGGAACAGGAAATATGGGAAAGGCACTTTTTCTTGCAGTTTCTAAAGTTGTTGATTGCAAAGACATATATCTTTCAAACAGAACGGCTGAAAAATGTGCTTTAATTTGCGAGCAAAGCGGTGCAAATTTTTCCACCAACACCGAAATTGCAAGAATATGCAATTATATTTTTCTTTGTGTAAAACCCCAAATGTTTAAAGCCGTAACGGAAGAGATAAAAGACGCTTTGTCCGAGAGATCTGATGAAGTTGTTTTGGTTTCACCGGCTGCAGGCGTTAAGACGGAAACTTTAATGCAAATGGCAGGCAAAGAATTTCCGATAATAAGAATAATGCCAAATACGCCGGTATCTGTCGGGGAGGGGCTTACACTTATTACAAAAAATGCTGCGGTTTCGGATGAACAAATGAACTTTTTTAAAGACATATTGAAATTTTCAGGAGCGGCAGACGAAATTCCGGAAAATATGATTGATGCGGCAAGTGCGATTTCAGGCTGCGGTCCGGCATTTTTATATATGTTTGCCGAAAGCCTTGCTGACGGCGGTGTAGAGTGCGGACTGTCAAAGGAAAAAGCACTTTTGTATGCAGTCAAAACAATTATAGGTTCTGCAAAACTCATTGATGAGTCGGGACTGTCCCCCTCAGTTTTAAAGGACAATGTAACAAGCCCCGGAGGAAGCACGATAAGAGGCGTTCACGCACTTGAAAAAGGAAATTTCAGAAATACAGTTATGAATTCGGTCGTAAAAGCGTATGAAAGGACCAAAGAACTTGGAAAACAATAAGGTAAGGTGAGTATAAATGAAACTTGTAAAATCAGATAAAATGAGCAATGTAAAAGGTTCGGCAATAAGAGAAATTTTTAAACTTGCCGGTGATCCGAATGTTATTTCTCTTGCGGGGGGGAATCCGTCACCTGATACTTTTCCCAACGAAGAACTTGCAAAAATAGCAGAAAAGTATTTGAGGGAAAACCCGGTTTTATCGCTGCAGTACGGTGTGACCGAGGGATATATGCCGCTTCGCGATGCAGTTAAAAAGCGTCTTTCGGAAAAGGAAAACATAAATCTTGAAAATAATGAACTTATAATTGTTTCGGGAGGCCAGCAGGGAATAGAACTTTTAACCAAAGTTTTAATAAATGAGGGAGATACCGTTATAGTCGAAGAACCGAGTTTTATAGGTGCTTTAAACGCTTTCCGTTCATACGGTGCAAATCTTGCAGGCGTTCCTTTGGAAGATAACGGAGTTAATATAGAGGCACTTGAAAAAGCAATCAAAGAAAATAAGAATGTAAAACTTATGTATTTAATCCCGACTTTCCAGAATCCTTCGGGAAAAACAATGTCGCAGGAAAAGAGAAAACTTGTGTATGATCTGGCGGTTAAAAATAATATCATCATAATTGAGGATAATCCGTACGGCGACCTTACATTTGACGGAATTAAAGAAAAGACTATAAAATCTATTGATACTGAAGGTATAGTTGTTTACTGCGGTTCGTTCTCAAAAGTAATTGCTCCCGGTCTCCGTGTCGGTTATACTTTGGCTCATAAGGATATAATTTCTGCAATGGTTATTGCAAAACAGGTTTCGGATGTTCATACATCAATGCTCCCGCAACTTTTGACTTATGAATATTTAACAAAGTGCGATTTTGATAAAAACATCGAAAGTTCAAGAAAACTTTATGCACATAAATGCTCAGTTATGATCGAGGCAATAAAGAAATATTTCCCCAAAGAGGTTTCATATACAGTGCCCAAAGGCGGACTTTTCATTTGGTGCGATTTAAACGGGGATTACGATACTCAGGAAATTGCCAAAGAATGCGTAAAGAAAAATGTGGTTTTTGTTCCCGGTTCAACATTTATGGTTGATATGGAAAAACCCTGTTCGGCGTTCAGACTTAACTACTCTACTATGGACGATGATAAGATTGTAAAGGGTATCGAAATTTTGGGTTCTGCTCTTAAAGAAATTATGGATAAATAACTAAAAAATCCGATTAAACAGTGGGCTGTTTAATCGGATTTTTTCTTTTTTCTGTAAAAAAAAGGGGAAAAGCCGGTGAGTGGGCACCGTTCGGAGATTTGTATTATTCAAAACTCTCAATTAAAAGGGAGTTTCAGAATAGGACGGTGCAGGGGGATTGTTTATAAAACTGTTGAAATAGGTGTAAGTATTTACGGAATATAAAAAATTATCGCTTTGTAAAATACCCCCGTGGACATTTTACCATGTCCCCGGGGTTCGCTTTAAAGTC
>CAKSDT010000020.1 GCA_934446135.1 uncultured Clostridia bacterium | reverse complement strand
GTCAAGAAGAGTCTGCATAAACCAATCCATATTAAGATTAATCATCTCTTTCATTTTCGATTCGTTTTCAGACAGTCCCTCAACTTTTGATGTGTCGCTAAGAGTCATCATATACTTATCATTAACATATTTTTCAGCATCAATTTTATAATCATCTTTAATAAATGATGCTCTGTAATCGGTTGACTGTGCCCAGGGAAATCCCTTTGATTTTGCTATATTTTCATCTCTAAACCATGGATATCCGCCAAATATTTCGTCGGCACACTCACCTGAAAGTGCAACCGTAGCGTGTTTTTTTACTTCGCGGCAAAACAGCAGCATAGAAGCATCTATATCGGCAAATGCCGGCAAATCCCTTGCGTCAACGGATTTAAACAAAGCGTCAACCAACTGGTTTGTATCTAATATAATTTTAGTATGTCTTGTACCTAAATACTTGCTCATAATGTCGATATATTCGTCATCACTGTTTGGCTGAAACTTGCTCTTTTTAAAATATTTTCCGTTGTCTACATAATCTACAGAAAATGTTTCAAGAGTTTTTCCGTGTTGTTTATATCTATCAGCTGCCACTGCTGTTATAATACTGGAGTCAAGCCCGCCTGATAAAAATGTGCACAACGGTACATCCGAAACAAGTTGCCTCTCAATGGCATCGGTTACAATATTTCGTGTGTCTTCGACCGTCTGAGAAAAAGTTTTCTCATACTTTTTATCGGTCACTCTGAAATATCTTACAAGTTCAAAACCGATCTTACTGTATGTTCCGTAATATCCCGGTTTTACTTCGTGTATTCCCTTAAAAATTCCGTATCCCATAGTTCTTGCAGGACCTATAAGCATAATTTCAGCAATAGAATTTCTATCAATTTCAGGTCTAACTGCAGGGTGTTTAAGAAGTGCCTTAATTTCGGATGCAAAAACAAAACCATTGTTTGCAAATGTGTAAAACAACGGTTTAACTCCAATCATATCCCTGGCAAAAAATAATTCTTCTGATTTGTTATTGTAAATTGCGAATGCAAAAATTCCATTCAATTTATCCAAAACCCTGCTTCCCCAGTTATGGTATCCCTTGAGCAAAACTTCAGTGTCTGAATGTCCGTCAAAATTGTACCCGTCTCTTATAAGTTCGCTCCTAAGGTCATCTGCATTGTATAACTCGCCGTTGTAAACTATAGTAAGTTCATTAAATGTCATCGGCTGACGGCCCTTTTCTATATCGATAACGCAAAGTCTGGTATGAATAAGTACAGAATTTCGATCGGATTTAATATCATCCTGATCCGGGCCTCTTCTCTTTAAAACATTTAACATTTCGGTATGGTAATTACATCTTTTTAACTTACCCGAAAAATTAATTTCACCTGCTATTGCACACATTATATCACCTCGGTTTAATATATGATACCCCAAAAATAGTGTGCAAAACAAAAGAGGTGAAAAATTCACCTCTCTTAACTATCTGAAGATGCAAGAATAAATCAAATTTATAAGTCTTGGGTGCACCTAAGGTTCAAGGTTATTAAGCATATGCTGAGCATAATACGCTGCTATTTGATTTTCATTATCAATCAGTACATATGCTCCTGCAGCACCTCCCCATCCGAACTCGCCCAACGGACTGAGTCCTCCGCTTTTTGATTTATCTATATGTGTTCTTACTCCCAATCCGTAACCGTATCCTCCAACCAGTTGAGTCCAATTATAACTGTATCTTGCACATTCGGGAAGAAAATCACATTTCATAAGATTTATGGTACATTCAGACAAAATTCTTTCTCCGGACTTGCTTACTCCGCCCATACTCATTGCATTTACAAATTTTCCATAATCTTCCGGGGTGCCGGCAAGTCCTGCTCCTCCGCTTTCGTATCCTTTTCCTATGATGAAAGGCGAACACTCTTTAGAAATTTTTTCCGCATATTTTGTATCGGAATTATATCTGAATTGATCAACCATATTTTCTTCTATTTCCGGAGTTCTCTCAAAAGTAAAAGAATCCATACCGAGCGGTTCAAAAATGTTTTGTTTTAAGTATTCCGAAAATTTCATTCCTGATAATTTTTCCACAAAAGCGGCCAATAAATCATGACCTAAACTATACGACCATTTTGTTCCCGGTTCAAACAATAACGGTGTTTCCGAAAGTGCTTTAATAATATCTGAAGTTAAAAATTCGCCATTTTTTTCTTTGCGTATTCTTTGAATTGCACTTGAATTTGTGTTGTAATCAAATCCTGCTGTCATATTAAAGACATCTCTTATGCGTATCGGATTCTTTGCCTTAACGAGGTTTTCACCATCTTCGCCGTACTTTACTTCAACTCCCTGCGATACCTCTGCCCCCAAGTCCTTTGACTCATCAACTCTTACATACATATCTTTGAATTCAGGCATATATTCATAAAGAGGATCATTTAATATAAATTTACCTTTTTCGAACAACTGCATTGCTGCCGTACATGTAATCACCTTCGAAACAGAATACAAATTATAATAATCAGTTATTTTTATATCAGAAACGCCGTCTTTTTTACCCTTTCTGAAATCATACACTTTGTTACCCTTATGAAAAACTTGCATATCAACCGTAGGTATATGTATATCGTCAACAAAATGATTTAAACAATCAGTCATAGCATCAAAATTCATAAATTTTCCCTCCTTTAAAAGTCGTCAATATTATACAACCTCAAATATTCTATGTCAATATAAAAAAACAAACTCCTTCGAAAGAAGGAGTTTGTTTTTTTATATTTCCCAATCTGACTTATTAATATCTTTAGGCCTTTTTAAAATTAATTCGGGATTTTTAATACTTACTTTTGTGTTTGCAGGTATTGACGATGTTATAAATGAGTTGCCGCCGATTATTGCAGATTCACCAATAACTGTCTCTCCGCCCAAAATCGATGAACCGGAATAAATTGTAACATTGTCTTTGATAGTAGGATGTCTTTTAATTCCTGAAAGCTGCTGACCGCTTCTCGTTGAAAGTGCACCCAAAGTAACACCTTGATACACTTTAACATTATTTCCTATCTCGCAAGTTTCTCCTATTACAACACCCGTTCCATGATCTATAAAAAAGTACTCTCCTATTTTCGCACCCGAATTTATATCAATACCCGTCTCGGAATGAGCATACTCTGTCATAATTCTTGGTATAAACGGCACATTTTCTTTATATAGGATATGGGCAAACCTGTAATCAAATACAGCCTGAAAACCCGGATATGAGAAAATAACTTCTTCCTTGCTTTTTGCCGCAGGATCACCGTCAAATGCAGCCTGAACATCCTTTATAAGCATTTGCTGAATCTCGGGTATTTTCTCAAAGAAACCATTGCATATTCTGTCTGTTTCCTTTTTAAGTTCTTCTGATGACTTATTGCTTTTATACGAAAGTGCAAGCATTACTTGTTTTTCGCGCGATGCCCCTATTTTAAAAAGCATATCTCCAACAAAATACTCAGTCCCGTCTATATATGAATCGGATGCACAAAAAAAGCCCGGAAAAATCAATTTTTTTAAATCATTAATTATTTCTATAATTGCATTTTTGCAAGGAATATTTGCATTTCCATCCGCTAAAAACAAATTGTTGTTTTCATAATTGTCTGCAACCTTTTTTACAGTTGCTCTTATAATCTTCTTGTTCAAATAAAACACCTCCTAATATATTATAAATCGAGAATTGATAATTGTTCACCGTCTTTATCCTGTGCTGAAAGTTTAGCACCTGCGGCAGGAATATTTCGGCACTTATATGGTTTAAGATCAGCAATTCCCGAATCCTCGGCTTTTTTCACTGAAATCATGGTACCTCTTTTTCCCGGGTTAAATACTTTAACGCCCTGAGAACTCCTGGTAGATTTTTCGGGAATCATAACAGTATTAAGAGTAAGTGCCTTTTCATTACTGCCAAAACAAACAATATCACAATCCTCTTTGATGTATATTACATTTATAATTGGAGAATGTGCCGAATATGCTTTCGTAAGCATCTTTCTATTTGTCTTAGTGCTGTACGATTCAAGCGGGACCTTTGTAATTCTGCCATCTTCAAAACACATTAAAAGTGATCCTTCATATTTTGATACCGGTACTATTGAAATTACGGACTCTCCCTCTGAAAATTTCAAGAGATTTGGAGTATATTCGCCAAGTTGGCTTGCTTTTGAGTCGGGAATTTCATAGATTTTCGTTTTGTATACAGTACATTTATTTGTAAATAGAAGAAGTTCCTGTTTATTGGTTGCATCTGCCGTTTGAATTATTGTATCATTTTCTTTTAATTTCTGATCATTGCTCGCCCTGAGTGATACAAGAGAAATTTTTTTAAGATATCCTTGTCCTGTAAGAAACAATTTCAACGAATAATCATCAATATACATATCAGGTGAAAATTCAAGTTCTGCCTGTTCCGAAGGTATTAGCGTGGTATTTCTGTCCTTACCGTATTTTTTTGAAATTTCCTCAAGTTGTTTTGCTATAACCTTTTTAATTCTTCGTTCGCTGCTCAATGTCATAATAATTTTTTGAATATCTGCCTCAAGACCGGCCACATCCTGAATATTCTTTAATATATATTCCTTGTTAAGATTCCTGAGTTTTATATCCGCTACATATTCCGCCTGAATTTCATCAATGCCAAAACCTGACATAAGTACCGGAATAACATCAGAATCTTTCTCGGTGTCTCTTATAATTTTTATCGCCTTATCTATATCAAGCAGTATTTTTTCTAACCCTCTTAAAAGATGAAGTCTTGCTTTTTTCTTTTCCATATCGTACTCTAATGTACGCTTAACACATATAACTCTGAACTTGATCCATTCAAGAAGTATTTCACGAACACCCAAAACCTTCGGAGAACCGTTTATCAGAATATTGAAGTTACAACTGAAAGTATCTTGGAGCGGTGTAGTCTTAAAGAGCATATTCATGAGTTTTGGAACATCCGTGCTCTTTTTTATATCCAATGTAAGTTTAAGTCCTGAACGGTCGGACTCATCACGGACATCGGTAATATCTTTCAACTTGCCGGCTTTAATTCCGTCAACAATCTTGTCCATAATTGCTTCAACAGTAGTTGAATAAGGTATTTCCGTGATTTCAATTATTGAATTTTTCTTATCATATGAGTATTTGCCCCTTACTTTAAAACCGCCTTTTCCTGTTTCATACACACTTCTTATGACATTTTCATCATAAATTATCTCACCGCCACCAGGAAAATCAGGAGCCTTGAGTGTTGTAAGCAAATCGAAATTTTCATCAGAAAGAAGGGCAATTGTGGTTTCACAAACCTCTCTTAAATTAAACGAACATATTTTACTTGCCATTCCTACAGCTATACCTTCGTTCGGGTTAACCAAGATATTAGGAAATGTTACAGGTAAAAGTTTAGGTTCTTTTAAAGTTCCGTCATAGTTATCCTGAAGATCAACCGCATTTTTATCTATTTCCGAAAAAATCTCCTTACAAATAGAATCAAGTTTTGCCTCAGTATATCTCGCAGCCGCATATGCCATATTTTTTGAATACTGCTTACCGAAGTTTCCTTTTGAATCAATAAAAGGATGCAAAAGTGCCATATTTCCGCGGGTAAGTCTAACCATTGTTTCATATATTGCAGAATCACCATGCGGATTGAGTTTCATTGTCTGTCCCACAATATTTGCCGATTTTGTCCGGGCAGAACCCAAAAGTCCCATTTTATACATTGTATATAAAAGTTTTCGGTGTGCAGGCTTAAATCCATCTATTTCCGGAATTGCTCGCGAAACTATTACGCTCATAGCATAAGGCATATAATTTGTCTCAAGAGTATCCGCAATTTTTTGTTCTGTATAATTCACTTGTTCATCCCCTTATGATATATCTGCAAGTTCAAGATAATTTGAACCGAAATCAGCAATAAAATCTTTTCTTCCCTGTAAGTTGTCACCCAAAAGAAGTTCAAACATCATTTTAGTTCTTTCCTCATCCTCGGGAACTACCTTTATAAGCCGCCTCGTCTCAGGATTCATAGTGGTTTTCCACATCATATCCGGTTCATTTTCACCAAGACCTTTTGAACGCTGTAGCGTGTATTTTACACCCTCAAGTTTCTTTAATATTTCTGTTTTCTCAGATTCATTGTACGCAAAGTATGTGTCATTTTTCGAATTAATCTCAAAGAGCGGCGACTCTGCTATAAATACTTTGCCAGCTTGTATAAGTGATGGCATTAAAGCATAAATCATAGTAAGAATAAGTGTCCTTATCTGGAATCCGTCAACATCCGCATCGGTACAGATTATAATCTTGTCCCATCTAAGATTGTCAATATTAAACATATTCATATCCTTCGTATGCTTGGTTTTAAGTTCAACACCGCATCCTAACACTTTTATCAAATCGGTAATGATTTCACTGTCAAATATTTTGCTGTAATCTGCCTTAAGGCAGTTAAGTATTTTTCCTCTTACCGGAATTATAGCCTGAAACTCTGAATCTCTTCCTTGCTTACACGATCCGAGAGCCGAATCGCCTTCCACTATATAAAGTTCACGCCTCGAAACATCTTTTGTACGGCAATCGGCAAATTTTTCAATTCTATTTGTAACATCAATTGTGCCGCTTAATTTTTTCTTGTATGATACTTTTTCTTTTTCAGCCTTTTCTCTTGAGCGTTTATTAACAAGAACCTGGTCGGCAACCTTATCGGCAACCGCCTTATTTTCAATAAAAAATATTTCAAGTTGCTCTTTTAGAAAATCTGTCATAGCATCTTGGATAAATTTATTATTAATTGCTTTTTTTGTCTGATTTTCATAACTTGTGATTGTTGAAAAACTGTTTGAAACAAAAATCAAACTATCTTCAACATCAGTAAATATAATTTTGCTCTCATTATTTTTATATTTATTTTCCTGTTTTATATACTTGTCGATTATATAAACAAAAGCATTTCTTACAGCCTTATCCGGAGAACCGCCGTGTTCCAAAAAACTTGAATTGTGGTAGTATTCAATAAGATTAACTTCATTGTTAAAGCAAAATGCACAGGAAAGTTTTACCTTGTATAACGGCTTGTCCTCCCTATCTCTGCCTTTTCTTTCAGTTTCGATATATTTAATGTCACTAAAACTCTTATCGCCCTGAATTTCACGGATATAGTCAACTATTCCTTCGGGATATACAAACTCATAATTCTCATTATTTACTCTATCAATAAACTTAAATTTAAGTCCGCTGTTCACTACAGCTTGTTTTTTCATAACATTTATAAAATACTCAGCGGGTATGTTAATATCGTTAAAAACTACTCTGTCCGGCTTCCATGTTATTTCCGTACCTGTAGATTTGTAATCAGACTTAACCTTTTTAAGTCCCCCTATATTTTCACCTTTTTCAAAGTGAAGCGAGTACTCAAATCCGTCACGGTGAACCAAAACATCCATATACTCTGAAGAATACTGAGTAGCACAAGCACCGAGTCCGTTAAGACCTAACGAAAATTCGTAATTTTCACCGGAATTATTTTCGTATTTTCCTCCGGCATAAAGTTCGCAGAAAACAAGTTCCCAGTTATATTTCTGCTCCTTTTCATTGTAGTCTACCGGAACGCCTCTTCCTTTATCTGTCACCTTTATAGAACCATCCGCAAACCGTTCAAGTGTAATAAGTTTACCGTGGCCTTCTCTTGCCTCATCTATTGAATTTGACAGAATTTCAAAAACTGAATGTTCGCATCCGTCTATTCCGTCCGAACCAAAAATAACAGCCGGTCTTTTCCTTACCCTGTCTGCTCCCTTAAGAGAAGTAATACTTTCATTTCCATAATCATTTTTTTTAACCAAAATATTCAAACCCCACTTTTTTTAAAAATAATATTGCAATTATTTGGTTATTATATTAAAATAGTACATATAGAGCAAATTTATACATTTATAATGATACTACATTTTGTGTTTAATGTCAAGTTGGGTGAGTATATGAAGGGGTTCATAAAATTTTTAATGAAATCGAATATTTTTGCGTATTCGGCACAGTGTGCATTTTATTTTTTGCTGTCACTGTTTCCGTTTTTGTATCTTGTAACTCACTTTGCTGTTTTGTTTTCCATATCAAACGATGCACTTATGGATGCAATTCAATATGCTTTCCCGAAAAATGTTTACAATCTGATTTTATTTAACCTTAACACTCTTCAGGCTGACAACAGCAACATTACATTCGGATTGTATGTAATTCTTGCTCTTTGGTCCTCTTCAATGTTCATTGGTTCATTAAAATTTTCAATGAGACAGAATCATCCTGTTAAGCATAATAAGAGTTTTGTGTACTATAAATTGATATCAATGCTTATTACTATGGTCTTTGCAATTTTAGTATCAACAACACTTTTTTCAACACTTGTTTTAAATGTACTTACGGTGTATCTGTCAAATTATTTCAAATTTACTAAACTTGCAAGTCTGATACCGGTGTCAATTACTTTTTCCCTGGTTATAGTTGACCTTATAGTGCTCTATATGTTTCTCCCGCCTGAAAAAATCAGATTTTCTCAGGCAGTTCCGGGTGCTGTTTTTTCAACTCTCGGTGTAGTTATAGCATCATGGTTCTTTTCGTACTATGTAAATGATATTGCAAATTACTCCAGACTATACGGCACTTTAGGAAGTGTAATTATGCTTATGACATGGTTATTTATCTGCTCATTCATTCTTATATTGGGCGGACTTATAAATACTTATCTTCTTGAGTATCCGGAAGCAGAAAAAGACGGCACTAAAAATATTAGTCAATAATTTTTCAAAACCTATTGACATTTTTCGTCAAAAAGATTATATTATTTTTAACATCTTTTAGTAAAGGGGATTGATAAATGAAAAAGGAAATTATACGACTCGAAAATGTAAGCAAAACCTATGACGGTGTTGACGAAGTTTTGAGAGGAGTAACACTTTCAATTAAAGAAGATGAATTTTTTACATTGCTTGGTCCCAGCGGTTGCGGTAAAACAACTATGCTCAGGATCATCGGCGGGTTTGAATCTCCCACCGCAGGCAATGTTTTTTTTGATGGTATAGATATTACTAATCTGCCTCCAAATAAAAGAGAACTTAACACGGTATTTCAAAAATACGCTCTTTTCCCCCACCTTAATGTTTTTGATAATGTTGCTTTTGGTCTTGTCATAAAAAAAGAAGCAAAAGATGTAATTGAGCAAAAAGTTGAAAGAATGCTTAAAATGGTCGGTTTAGAAGGTTTTGGCCCGAGGGATGTTTCTGCCCTTTCAGGAGGACAGCAACAACGCGTTGCAATTGCAAGGGCACTTGTTAACGAACCAAAAGTTCTTCTTCTTGACGAGCCTTTAGGTGCATTGGATGCAAAATTAAGAAAAGAAATGCAAACAGAACTCAAAAAAATTCAAAAAGAAGTAGGTATCACTTTTATTTATGTCACACACGATCAGGAAGAAGCCCTTTCTATGTCGGACACGGTTGTAATTTTAAATAATGGTATGATTGAACAAATAGGAACACCTATTGATATTTACAACGAACCTGAAAGCAGATTTGCGGCACAATTTATAGGTGAGTCAAATATAATTGACGCTGTTATGAATAAAGATTATCTTGTTTCGTTTGACGGTTTTTCATTTGAATGCGTTGACAGAGGTTTCAAGGAAAATGAAGAAGTTGACGTCGTTCTCCGCCCTGAAGATATCGACATCACATTGCCTGAAAATTCAAAAATCAAAGGTGCTGTTAAATCTATCGTTTTTAAAGGGGTACATTATGAAATCACGGTAGAGACAGATTGCAGGGATTACATAATACACACAACAGAATATCACGAAGTGGGATTAAATGTAGGTCTTACATTTGGTCCGGAAGATATTCATGTAATGTATAAAACGGAGTATTGATATGAGATACTTTAAAAATCTTGTCAAACCTTATTTGATATGGGCAGTTTTATTTGTAGTCGTACCCCTGGTAATGATATTTATTTACGCATTTACCAAAACAGGAAACCCCGTATCAAACATTCAGTTCACACTCGATAATTTTGCAAAAATCGGCGATCCGATTTACCTGTCAGTGTTTTTGAAATCTTTTGAATTAGGCCTTGTTACATCTGCAATATGCCTTGTATTAGGTTATACATTCGCATATTCAATCACAAAATTTTCAGATAAGGTCCAAAGTGTGTTAATTTTGTTTGTAACTATTCCTATGTGGATTAATATGCTTTTAAGAACCTACGCATGGACCAGTATTTTATCCGAAAACGGCCTTATAAACAGTTTTCTGGAAAGGTTCGGATTTGGTTCGCTTAATCTTATGTATACAGATTTTGCCGTCATAGTAGGTCTTGTCTGCAACTTTCTTCCGTTTATGATTATACCGATACACACGGTTGTAAGTAAAATGGACAAATCTATGATAGAAGCAGCATACGATTTAGGGGCAAATAAATTTCAGGTTTTCTGGAAAGTAATTTTCAAACATTCAATCCCCGGTGTGATTAACGGTGTTATTATGGTGTTTCTCCTTTCGGTTTCGTCATTTGTTATACCGAAAATCTTAGGCGGCGGACAATACTTGTTAATAGGTAATCTCATAGAAAATCAGTTTATTTCTGTAGGTAACTGGAATTTTGGAAGTGCAATTTCTATGATTCTTGCACTTATAATACTGCTTGCTATTCATTTTATGAGAAAAATAGACCAATCGGAAGAATAAGGAGGTAAAAATGAAAAAAAGCAATAAATTGTTTTCTACTTTATATGTTGTTTTATGCTTTGCATTCTTTTATGTCCCTATTCTGGTTTTAATGCTGTTTTCATTCAATTCGTCAAAATCACTTACGCATTTTACCGGTTTTTCATTTAAATGGTATGCAAACTTAATTAATAATAATGAAATTATGTCGGCAGTCTTCGTTTCGTTAAGTATAGCCGTAATTTCAACTGCAGTTTCAACAGTACTCGGAACACTCACTGCGATAGGTCTTTCAAAAAACAGAAAGATTTTAAAAGAAACCCTTCTTACAATTAACGATATTCCTATAACAAATCCCGACATTGTTACGGCAATCGGTCTTATGCTTCTTTTTTCATCATTTAAGATTGAAAAGGGGTACATAACTATGCTCCTTGCACATATTGCCTTTTCAACGCCTTATGTTATAACCAGTGTATATCCGAAAGTAAGAAAACTTGACCCAAATATCGCAAACGCTGCTATGGACTTAGGTGCTACACCGTTTGAAGCACTTACAAAGGTAATCATTCCCATGATAAAACCGGGAATTTTTGCCGGAGTACTTCTTGCTATTACAATGTCTTTTGATGATTTTGTAATATCATACTTTGTTTCAGGAAACGGTGTAATGAACATTTCTATAATAGTATATAATATGACAAAGCGTACAAACCCATCAATAAACGCTCTTTCAACCATAGTTATACTTGTCATATTTATACTTTTAATAGTGTCAAACCTTATTCCGGTTTTAACCAAAAACCTTAAAACCATAAACAAATATGTAAATAAAATCGGAGTTATACTGCTGACTGTTGCGGTTGCGGTTTCTGCATTCGTGAGTCTTAGAAGGGAAAAAAATGTTCTTAAAGTTTATAATGCCGGAGAATATATCTGTAAAGACCTTATTCAGGAATTTGAAAAGGAGAACAATTGCCAGGTAATTTATGAAACCTTTGATTCCAACGAATCACTGTATACCAAAATATTAAGCGGCGAATTATATGATGTTTTAGTCCCGTCTGACTATATGGTTGACAGACTTATAAAAGAAGATTATTTAAGGGAATTAGACTGGTCAAAAATACCTAACAGAAAAAATCTTTTAGATTCGGTTCAGGGGCGTGAATTTGACCCTGAAAATAAATACTCAGCGTCATACTTCTGGGGTTCGGTAGGGATCCTTTACAACAAGAGTGTTATTGACCCCAGTGATCTATCAGCCGGTTGGGAAATTTTAAGAAACCCAAAGTATAAAAATGACATCTATATGTATGATTCTGAGAGAGATTCATTTATGGTAGCCCTCAAAGCACTTGGATATTCTATGAATACAGAAAACACAAATGAACTTGATGCAGCATATGAGTGGCTTGTACAACAGCGTAAATTAGTTTCCCCCATCTATGCCGGTGATGATGTAATAGACAGTATGATTTCCGGAAATAAATCTATGGCTATAGTGTACTCGGGCGATGCAGCATACATAATGTCGGAAAATCCGGAACTTGAATACTATACTCCAAAACAAGGCACAAACATTTGGTATGCTTCAATGGTAATCCCAAAAACTTCAAATAATCCTGAACTTGCACATAAATTTATTAATTTTATGCTTGATGTAGACAACGCAACAAGAAATTCAGTTGAAGTCGGCTATACATCAGGTGTAAAAAAAGCATTTGAGTATGTGCGGGACAACGAATACGAGGGAATAAGTGCGTATGTTCCTGAAACGAATGATAAAAATGAGGTTTTTCTATATCAGCCTACTGAAATCAAAAAATACTGTGCTGACCTTTGGGTTAAAGTCAAGGCAGACTGATCATAAACAAAAAATAATAAACAAAAAATCCTGCAAACCGGAAATCGTCGGTTTGCAGGATTTTCGTTTTTTGCTCTGAAACAACCAGAAAAAACAACATTGTTGAACTATTTTACCGTTATGCCAAGTTCCTTATAAGCGACAATTCCCGATTTGGACTCAAGTAGATTATCAGGGACTTCTTTCCCGCTTACCCACATTGTTATTGCTTTCGGAAGATTACATCCCCCGTTATGACTGAAAGGATATCCTCCGCCAAATCTTGCATTCATCTCGAGAATATACGGAACACCATTGACCATAAATACATCTGTATCCATATTTGCTATGTGTCCTGTTATTTTCCCCAGTTTTGAAAGTTCATTATAAATAACCGGTTCATAAACAAGTTCAGCAATATCAGTTTCACCGGCACGCATTGCTATTTTCTTTCTGATATTGACAGTTCGGAAATTACCATTCAGATCATTAATCACATCAGCCCCGTATTCTTGTCCGGGTAAGCACTGCTGATATATTATTTTTTCTTCTTCATAATCAGACTCATATTTCAAATATGTTTTTTCAATGGTTCTTGTATTTCTTCTAAAATAGTAAAGCAGTGCCATTTCATCCTCAGCAACAGAAAGAGCAATAGAACCGCACCCAAAACGTGGTTTTACAACAACAGGATACTTAAGTTCTCCTCTATCCAAGGCAACAATCGTATCTTTAAGTGTAAGATATGTCTTAGGTGTATTAAAGCCATTTTCTTTCAAAAACTTATATGTTTTCCACTTATCATTACATATCGAAATAAAATCAGGATCAGAAACTATAACTTTTGTACCAACATCAAGAAATTTATCTTTGTTCTTTGCAAGCACTAAAAGATCAATATCGAAAAGTGAAATTAAAGCATCCACTCTGTTCTCCTTGCAAAACTTCAAAAGAAACGGTATATAGTTCTCATCATAAATAAGCGGTGAAATCACACTTTTGTCTGCGTAATGAAAAGCAACCGTTTTGTCATCGGAATTCGAAGCTAAAACTTTTCCTTTCTCTCCCAAAACATCTTTGAAATATTTCACCATATATGCCCTTCTACCCACAGATGTCAGTAAAACATTCATTACACTCCCTCCTTGATTTTATATATAAGATGCAAATCTCTCGGTCTTGGCTCTGTTTCAGGAAAATACTCTGTAAATCCCAAACTTTTATACATTTTAACCGCCGGAAAATTATCTCTTACTGCATATAAATGCACTGAGTCAATACCCTTTTTGTTGCATAGCCCTATGAACTCCTTAACAAGTTTTGCAGCAAGTCCCTTTCCTTGCATCTCCGGAAGTGTTGCAACTATTGCAATAAATGCCATATTGTCAACTATATTTTCTGTGTAACCGGCAACCAAAGAAATTATTTCATCATTCTGCATTGCTGTTAAAATTGTTGCTTTTTCATAAAGTTTTACCGCATAATCATCAAGATTCTGCTTTTCTGACAACGGAACCGGGAATAGCCCTGAAACTTTAAACAAAAAGTCTTTAATTTGTGAAACTGAATTCTTCATACACTATCTTCCCGAATACATTTTTTCGTAATAATCTACATACTCACCGCTTATAATGGTTTCCCACCACTCACGATTGTTAAGATACCATTCAATTGTTTTTTTAATTCCATCTTTAAATTTAGTTTCCGGAAGCCATCCGAGTTCATTATGTATTTTGGTCGGATCAATGGCATATCTCATATCATGTCCCTTCCTGTCTGCAACATATGTTATAAGAGAATAAGGTTTTTTCAGATAGTCACAAATGAGTTTGACAATATCTATATTTTTCATTTCGTTATGCCCGCCAACATTGTATATTTCCCCATCTCTGCCATTGTGAATAATAAGATCTATTGCACGGCAATGATCTTCAACATAAAGCCAATCACGGACATTAACACCTTCGCCGTAAACCGGAAGAGGTTTATCGTTCAGGCAGTTTGCAATCATAAGAGGAATTAATTTTTCTGGGAAATGATACGGTCCGTAATTATTCGAACATCTGCTTATCGTAACAGGAAGTTTATATGTTCTGCTATAAGCCTGCACAAGCAAATCAGCTGAGGCCTTTGAAGCACTGTACGGTGACGAAGTATGAATAGGAGTTTCCTCGGTAAAAAACAAATCCGGTCTATCGAGAGGTAAATCACCATATACTTCATCTGTTGAAACCTGATGATATCTTTTAATTCCATATTTTCGGCACGCATCCATCAAAACCTGTGTACCCAATATATTAGTTTTTAAGAAAATCTCGGGATTTTCAATTGAACGGTCAACATGACTTTCTGCCGCAAAATTTACTACAATATCAGGTTTCTCTTTTTCAAATATCTCATATATTCCTTTTCTGTCGCAAATATCTGTCTTGTAAAACTTGAATTTAGGATTTTTCATTGCTTCATCAAGTGTAGACATATTTCCGGCATAAGTAAGACAATCAACACAAATTATGTTGTAGTCTTTATGTACTTCAAGCATATGATATACGAAATTAGAACCTATAAATCCGGCACCGCCGGTTACAATTACATTCATCATTAATCCTCCAAAAGCGATAATATATATTTACCGTAATCAGTCATTTTAAGTTCCGTGCCCAGTTTCTCTAATTGACAATCATCAATAAAACCTTTTCTCCATGCGATTTCTTCAAGGCACGAAATATAAAATCCCTGCATTTCCTGAACTGTCTGAACAAACTCTCCTGCCTTTATAAGCCCCGTAGGTGTACCTGTATCAAGCCATGCCATACCTCTGCCCATAAGTTCAACACGAAGTTTTCTTCTCGTAAGGTATTCATTGTTTACGGCTGTTATTTCAAGTTCTCCTCTTGCAGACGGTTTTATATTTTTTGCAATTTCAACAACATCATTATCATAAAAATACAGTCCGGGAACCGCATACTGTGACTTCGGCTCTTTGGGTTTTTCCTCAATTGAAATAACATTATGCTCAGAGTCAAACTCAACTACTCCGAAAGCAGTTGGATTCTTTACCTGATAACCAAATATAACAGCACCTGAAAGATTATCGGTTGCCCTGTCAAGAAGTGGAGAAAGTCCCTTTCCATAGAAAATGTTATCTCCGAGAATAAGACAAACACTGTCCCCGCCTATAAACTCTTCGCCAATTATGAATGCCTGTGCAAGTCCGTTGGGTTTTTCCTGAATTTCATACGAAAGTTTAATTCCAAACTGAGAACCGTCACCCAAAAGTTGTTTATAAAGCGGCAGGTCAATCGGGGTTGAAATAATGAGAATTTCTTTTATTCCGGCAAGCATAAGAGTTGATAACGGATAGTAAATCATTGGCTTGTCGTAAATCGGCAAAAGTTGTTTGGAAACAACCTTAGTCATAGGATAAAGTCTTGTGCCCTTTCCTCCTGCAAGTATAATACCTTTCATAACAATTCCTCCATAGAAAAATATATCGGTTAATTACTTCTATTTCAAAATAATATCACAAATTCTATCTACATCCTCTATTGTTAAATCCGCAAACAACGGAAGTGTCAGCACCATTTCCGAAAGTTTTTCGGCAACAGGTGTTTCATTGATTTCAAAATTATTGTAGCACTCAAATTTACTTGTTATCGGATAGAAATACTTCCTTGCAAAAATATTTTCACTTGCCAAAATATCGGCAACTTTATCTCTTGACTTACCAAAAACATCCTTATCAAAGAAAACCGGAAAATAAGCATAGTTGTGAGTAACATTATTTTGTTCGTGCCAAATTTTAAGGCCTTTAACATTTCCGAGTCTTTCTTTATATTGCTCAACTGCAAGTTTTCTTTTCGCTATTTCTTCATCTATATGCCTTAAGTTGCAAAGACCCATCGCCGCCTGAAATTCTGTCATTTTAGAGTTTGCACCAATCCTGTCATATTTGTCAGGTGCGGACATACCATAATATTTCTGAGCCATAAGTTCATCGGTAAGCGATGCGTCAGCGTATGCAACACCGCCGCCCTCTATTGTATTAAATACTTTGGTAGCGTGAAAACTGAACATAGAAGCATCACCGTATTCAGCAATACCTTTGTTTTTGTATCTTATTCCAAACGCATGGGCAGCATCATATACGACTTTTAAATTATATTTTCTTGCTATTTCTTCTATTTTTTCGACATCACACACACTGCCGTAAACATGAACCGGAACTATCGCCGATGTCTTTTCAGTTATTAAGTTTTCAATTTTATTTACATCAATAGTGCAAGTTTCTTCATCAACATCACAAAACACCGGTGTTAAACCGCATCTGACTATTGCCTGTGTTGTTGACGCAAAAGTAAACGGGGTTGTAATAACTTCACCTTTAAGTTTTAATGCAGTAAGTACAGCCTCCAATCCCAAATGTCCGTTTGTAAAAAGGGAAATATTATTCACAGTCAAATACTTGCACAACTTCTTTTCAAGTTCCTGATGTTTAACCCCCATATGAGTTATCCATCTTGACTCCCACAAAGGTTTAATTTCTTCTATATATTCCTCATACGGCGGCATAGAAGTCCTCGTTACATTAATTTTTTTCATAATGCCCATCTCCAATCCAGCAATATCTCGTATTATGATGATAATTTTATAAATTCATCAATTAAATTGCTTTGCTTAAGTACTCTTTTATAATTTGACTCTCTCTCATCAGCATTTATGACACATTTACAAAATTCATCAATAGATTTTAGGAATGTATCATCACTTTTTAGTTTAAATGTATTAGTTTCACCGTTAATGTTTAAAGTATATGCCGATTCGAATCCGACAGGTGCAGTGAAAATACGCCCGGTATGAAGTGTACCTTTACTTCCCCAAATCTCCAGTTCACATTTGTAAGAATTATCCATACCAAAAGCAATCTGAACTGCAACATTATCGTCATTGACAAGCGTCGCACTTCCGTAAATATCAACTTCAAATTCATCGGTATAATTAGATGTTGCAGCAACAATTTTCGCCGACTCTCCCAAAAGATTTGAGGCAAGTTTCAAAGTATATCCACCGCAATCCAAAAGGGCACCGCCCCCCAAATTTTTATTGTATCTAAAATCAGTTGCACTTCTTTTCGGGAATCCAAATGCTATACGGTAAAGCCGCACATCACCCAATACTCCTTTCTGAACAACTTTGCTAATTTCATCAAGTTGAGTATGATAAACGAACATATAGTTTTCATGAATTGCAAGATTTTTTTCTCTTGCAATATCAATGAGTTCCCTTGTAAATAAAGATGATACAGTAGACGGTTTTTCAACAAATAAATGTTTGCCCGATTCCAACACCTTTTTTGCCCATTTATAGTGAAGACCCGGCGGGAGCGGAAGATAAACCGCATCAATTTCGTCCGAATCCAAAAGTTCCTGATAACTGCCAAAAACTCTGCCGCCGTAATTTTCGTAAAATTTTTGTGCCTTTTCCTTTTCACTTAATAGAATACTTTGATCACCCTTTATGCCTTCTCCAAACCACTCGTCACAGTTTGCGTGAGAAACACCGACATATTCGGCATATTCTGAATTTTGTATTGCCGGCATAAAACGCCTGAACGCAATTTCAGAGGGGCATATAATTCCTATCCTGATTTTTTTCACATCTACCACTCCAGTACGGATAATAAATTTCTAAGTTGTATATTTAAGCAATTGTTTACCTGATTTAATGTATTTAAAGTTTTAAAATCAGTCCAGAAATAACCGTCAGGAAGATTTTCAAAATCTTTCATATCCACTTCAATAATCAAATTTCTGTTCTGTTCACAATAAAATCTGCCGCCTTCTTCTGACAAAAGTGTATCGAACTTAATATTTTTTTGATTGGCAACTGCCCTATCAAAATAATCTTCAACAAAATTCTTGGGACAGTTATTTACATACTACCTTTGTATTGTCGGTGCGAGTTCCATCTTATCAAAACAACCGACTTCGCTTAATCCTTTTACCAGAAATTTGCGAACACCGTTATCAACTGTTGTCATAAGTGCAAATGTTGCAATACCGGTCGCCTCAAAAAGAGGTTGAGTCCATCTTTTAACTTCTCTGCCCTCTATTTCAATGTCGCAAAAAATGATTTTAAAACTATAATCGTTTTTGCAGACAAATTCATCGTTTTTCATATTCCAACTTTTTAAACTAAATAACGGAACAAATCTGTTAGTCAGCGAATTAAACATTTTGTAATCATTTATGTAGTGATATATTTGAGATATGTTATCTGATTCATACTCCATTGATTTTACAAGTGATTTATCAGAAATTTGACCCTCATAATACTTTAAAATAAAATTAACAGGCAAACAGGAAAGAACAGTTCTTGTATCCATATTAATCAAATTATTAACCCGCATAAGTTTCTTTAACTGAGGAAGCGTTATCCACATATGAGTGGGTAAAACTTCAACATCATTCTTTGGATTAATAATAATGTTGCGATTTCTCTTTCCAAAGAATCTTGAAGATTGTTCGGACTGAATCTGATCAACTACTATTTCATCGTACGATGCGTTTACAAAATAATCAAGATATGCCGGTTTCTTACCACCGTGTTTTTGAGTAAAATTCGATTTAGTTGCCTGTATTGTAGGAGATATTTGAATTTTATTAATATTACCCGGTTCAATTTTTACCTGCATAAGGAAATGCGGTTCTCCCGAAAATATTTTGCATATTATTCCGAGATATCCTATCTCGTCTTGTATAATTATAGGTTGTTCTTTAACAAGTTCCCCCGAATCATAAACTTCAAGACCTTTGACAGAAAAGAAACTTCTATTTGTATTGGTAATCTCACCTGCAATTTCATCATAAAACCAATAATCAGAATTTGAAAGTCTGCTCTTTTCTATAGATACAAAAACTTTCTCATTGTAGTGTTTTACCCATTCTAGAATTTTATCAATACTATTAATCGGCATCACTCTATCTCCTATGCTTTCTTTGTAATAAACTTTTTAACAATCCCAATAGCAAACTCATAATTATCCTTCAAAAATATTTTTGAACAAACTCCATATATTAATATACCTGCCAAAACCATAATAATGAGATTTATTATGCTTGCAAAAGGCAACACAGTACCCAAATAATACACTGTACCTCCCATTATAAGTGCTATAATGACATTGGGAAATATATCCAGAATTTGCTCCTTAAATCCGTAATTTAACAATTCCCTATTAGGATATGAATTAATGAAGAGTGATACAACAGTTGTTGCAACCCTAACCCACATCATGGTATAAATTCCAAACGGAATTGACAGTATCAAACCAATGATATTTACAGTCTTTTTTGCAATTTCAAGTTTTAAGAATATATCACTTCTTCCCATAGCAGTTATTGCCTGAAGATTTGATGTGTGAACCGGCCAGAATGCGTATGTAGCACAACAAAAACAAATAAATGGTACGCAAGGAAGCCATTTATCGGTAAGCAATATTTTTACGAGAGGAACCGAAACGCCTGCCAGCCCCGCCATACATGGAAAAATTATAAAACAACTTGTTCTTATCGAACGCCTTACTATGCTCTTTATTTCATTCTTATTATCCTGGACTTTTGACATAACCGGTAACATAACTGACTGTATAGATGTATTTATATTAGTAATAATCATATTCGAAAAATTCTTACCCTTATTATAAAATCCCAACGATTCCTTTGAATAAATTTTGCCTATTACCAAAGAATATATATTGTTGTAAATGGTATCAATAAGATTTGATATAAGAAGTTTATAACCAAACGAAAATAAAGTTTTAACCCTGAAAAGTGAAAACTCTAAATGAGGATACCATTTTTCTGTAAGCAGCAAAACTATTACATTAATAAGGCTCTGCGACAGATTATAAAAAACAAGCGACCATATTCCAAATCCCTTAAATGCCATAGTAATTCCCACAACGCTTGCAATAAGAACAGATATAAGAGAACGAACAAAAAGGGTTCTGAATCTCAGTTCCTTTTGCAATTTTGCTGTTACTACAGAGTTATATACACCAATAATTATTGTTAAAGACTGCACCCTTAATATATTTTTAAGTATGGGTTCATCGTAAAATTCAGCAACAAACGGCGAACTGAAAAATAAAATTGCATAACAAAGTATTGACACACCCAAACTCACAAAATATACAGAGGAATAATCAATTCTCTCAGCATCTTTTTTCTGAATAAGTGCGTTTGAAAATCCACCGTTAATGAACACATTCGATACAACAATGAAAACAGAAATTATACCGACAATGCCAAAATCCGCAGGGCTCAAAAGTCTTGCAAGAATTATATTCATAAAGAAAGTCATAAGTGTAACTCCGCCCTGCTCCATATACTTCCATATTAAACTTGTGATTACTTTTTTTGAATTGTTATTTGCCACTCCTAAAAACTTCCTTTATAAGTTTAATCACTTTTTTTGTATTTTCATATCCAAATAACTTAATCGGAAAATAGTATAACCTTTCCTTCCTTGCTACCGGCTTTATATGTGTAACATCAAAATATTCATTGATTTTTGATGAATTCCCGATAAATTCTATATGCTTGCTTAATATTGCATCGACATTTATATCCGGAATAATATTTACATAATCAAATTTATCGCAATAATTATTAAGCAAAACATCTTCAAGCAACTGGCACAAACTTCCGTCATAACCTTTATAATTAATATAAGGCATACCCCTTACAGAATATCCGACAACACCCAAAGGAGAAACGCTTGTATCGTCAACAACAATGGTTTTGATGTTAATTCTGGCAGTTACAGAAGCACTTCCTGATGATGCAATATTCACATCTAACAGATTAAGCAAACCAAGCGGTATCGGAAAAATCAATCCTGTCACTTCAAGTTGTAAGTTGGGAATTCCCAAAAATTTATCTGTCACACTTCTCTCAACCTTGTTATCAAAAGCACCGCCTATAAGAATTAAGAGGATTTTTTTATCATTATTTTTCTCACAAAACTTTTTAATCTCTTCAGCCATTTGAGGCACAAACGGTTTATCAAGCCTGCCAACACTTCCTATTATGTAATCATATTTACTCTTGTCTATCTCTTTGGGATATTCTACATCTTCAACAGAGTTTGTACACACTGCTCTCAAACAGTATCTTTCATTATCTTTAAGTTCTCTGTAACCATCAAAAAGTTGTTTCAATGAATTCTTATTAATTCCAGCAAGTTCTTTCCTTTCAAGTTTGAAATTAAAGTATTCCATACATCCTTTTTTCATACTCTCTGTAAAAAAGGCATCAATAAGCATTGATATATGTTTTGCACCTATTTTTTTTGCTATCAATTCCCCCCACAAAGAGAAATAAATAGTGTTGGATTCTATAACAACTTCCGTATAATTTGAACTATATCCCGCACATTTTAAAACTTTATCAACAACCTTTTCTCTTTGATCCTTTCTACAACTACCCGGTTTGAATCTAAGTTCC